>CAYWBO010000015.1:0-46126 GCA_964456625.1 uncultured Lentimicrobiaceae bacterium
GTCAGGTGTTGGATGGCGTCGGGTTTGTTGTTTTCGATGCCGATCATGGCTTTTTCCACGCCCAGAGCGATCATCAGCAGTCGCGTTCCCACCAGGATCTCTTCTCCTTTTTCCAGCATCAGCCGGTGATCGGAAGTAAGATATGGTTCGCATTCCACCCCGTTGATGATGAGGTATTCGGCTTTTTTCCCCGGAGGAACCATGAGTTTCACATGGGTGGGAAACGTAGCACCGCCCATCCCGACGATCCCGGATTTTTTTACTTTTTCGATAATCTCCTGGGGTGCGTAATCTTCCCTGGTGATCAGTGTTTCGGAAAGGTCGATTTCCTCATCCCATTCGTTGCCTTCCCCCGTGATGACGGCGCAGGGACGTCGGTATCCGGACGCATCCATGGCGTTGTCGATCTTCGAAATGGTTCCGGAAACGGGCGCATGGACATTGGCAGAAATAAACGAAGAAGCTTCTGCGATCAACTGGCCCGCCTTGACTTTGTCTCCTCTTTTTACGATCAGACGGGAAGGTGCTCCCAGGTTCTGGCCGAAAGGCACCACTACCTGTCCGGGCACGGGAAGTTCACGGATGGCGGCATCAGCGGAAAGCTTGTTTTCTTCGGGGTGAACCCCTCCTAATGCAAATGTTTTTAAAATACCCATTGTGATCAGAATCTATGTAAATGGATTTATTTCCGTGTCTTAATTTTTTGCCCCCTTGTTATTTGCCAAGCCGGCGTCTGCCACCATAACAGTATCCATATCGCCGCCGGCCGGTGCTTCCGGTTTATCGATTTTCGGCTTCCGGGGTTTGAAGTTCACTTCCCAGATGGCGTTGGTGGGGCATTCTTCCACACATTTCCGGCAGAGCGTACATTTATTAAAATCGATGTAGGCCAGGAAATCGGTGATGGTGATGGCGTCGAACTTGCAGACTTTTTCGCATTTGGTGCAACCCGTGCAGGCTACCTCGCAATTCTGTTTGGCAATTCCGCCTTTTTCTTTATTGACGCAGGAGACAAAAATGCGACGGTCTTTGATACCGCGTTTGCGCATTTCGATGATGTTGCGCGGACAAACGTCCACGCAGGCACCGCAGGCGGTGCACTTGTCGTTGACCACCGGCAGCCCCGTGTCGGGATTCAGGTGGATGGCATCAAAATCACAGGCCTCCACGCAGTCGCCTTGGCCGAGGCATCCGAACATACAGCCGCCTTCGCCCGAGAAAAGGTTGTTGGCAAAGGCGCAGGAAGCGATCCCGTCGAATTTTATCTTGGAAGGCGCGTGGGCAAAGGATCCGTTGCATCGGATCACCGCAATCATCGGGTCCTGAGCAGCAACTTCGAGACCCAGGATGGCGCCCACTTGCTGCATCACTTCATTCCCGCCCACGGGGCAAAACAACGTATCGAGGGATTTCTCATCCCGGGCCGATTTTGTGGTTGCTTCGGCAAAGGCCCGGCATCCCGGAAATCCGCAACCACCACAGTTGGCAGATGGCAGGGCTGCCTCCACCAAATCGATGTTGGGATCTTCGATTACCCTGAACTTGCTGGCAATAAAATACAGGATGATGGCTGAAATCAATCCTAATCCTCCCAGGGTCAAGACGGCGATAATGAGAATATGATTCACGATTTCTTTTTTTTCTGTAAAAACTCCATTACTCTTTAAACTGCCGACAGCTATTCAATTTTTGAAAAGTGTTTCATAAACTGAACCCGTTCGTAAGCGGCAGGATTTTTTGCTTCTTCCAGGCTCATCATCCCCCTGAAATCTTCTATGCCGGAAAAGTTTTTCTTTTCCATCCAGGTTTTCAGGGTTTCGAGCATGGTGGCGATGTGTTCAAAGCCTTTTTTATAGAGGACAGAAGCTACCTGCACAGCTTTGGCCCCGGCCAGCAGTTGTTTGATCATGCCGTTTCCGTCATGGATGCCGGTGGAGGCGGACAGATCGCAATTCACACGGTTCGACAACATGGCAATCCATCGCAGCGGCGTCGTGATTTCAGCGGGCGTGCTGAATACATTGGAGGATTGTATTTCCATTTTTTCGATGTCGATATCCGGGCTGTAGAAACGGTTGAAAAGCACGATACCCTTGATGCCGGTCCAAGAAAGTTTGGTCACCATCTGTGCCAGCGATGAAAAGTAGTAACTGATCTTCAGCGAAACCGGGATCTTCACTTCTTTCAGAATCCGGTCCACAATGTCGAAGTAGATGATTTCGTTGTCCTGTCCAGTGGAGTCGGGATTGGAAGGAAGCACAAAAACATTCAGCTCCAGCCCGTCGGCCCCGGCATCTTCGATCTGCTTTGCAAAATAAGTCCACCCGCTGTTGGAGACACAGTTGATGGATGCCAGTACGGGAATTTCGACGGCTTTTTTGCTTTCCTCGATCAGCCTCAGATAAGCGGCCACATCATTTTCCCGCGTGTAGTTGAGGATGTAATCTTCAGCTTCGGGATACATGTTGCCCAGCAGGTTCTGGTTGATGGTGGTATTGGCGGCATTCAGGATTTGTTCTTCAAACAGGGATTTCAGCACCACGGCCCCGGCACCCTGATTTGCAATTTCGATGATGTTTTCCACCGAATGGGTCAAACCGGAGCTCCCAACGATGAGGGGACTTTTCAACCTCAGTCCCATGTATGATGATTCCAGATTTACCATAAGTAACATTTAAAATGTCTCCCTAAAATTACAAATTAGGTATCTTTGAATTGCCGGGCAAATCAATTAAAAACCATTTTAAATAATTGAAAAATAATGTGTTAAGAAATAACAGTGTGATAAATATCATATTGACTGTTAATCTGTTAACAGATTAAAGTAAATTATATTTGTTTTCCGTTCCTGATTTTCTAATTGTCGTAATTTTGCCTTTTTTCGGGGAGGAAGGGTTATTTAAATCCAGTTTAAATCGAAAATCATCAAAAACTGAATAAAAGTGAGCGAAAAAACGATAACGCACAACGGCACGGTTCAGGAAGTCAAAAACGGAAAAGCCCTCATCTCCGTCATGACGCAATCGGCTTGTGTTTCATGCGAAATCAAGGGGTCCTGTACCCTGAGCGATGTCAAGGAAAAGATCATTGAAGTGGAATTACGGGAAGGACAACAATTTGAAAAGGGGAAGGTCGTGAACGTTGAAATGAAACAGACGGCAGGAACCTGGGCCGTATTGCTGGGATATTTCTTTCCTTTTCTGGTAGTGCTGGGCGGGTTGATCCTCTTCACTGCTTCAGGCTTGGGGCAGGGAACGGCCGGATTGCTTTCTCTGAGTCTGCTGGTACCGTATTATCTTGTGCTTTACTTTTTCCGCACGGCAATTCGTAAACGGTTTACTTTCCGGGTGGAATAAGCCGGATTTAAAGATGATGCATTGGTATTACGAAATGCTGATTCCGGTTCTACTTTCACGAGGTGCCGGCAGCCAATATTTTTGCCCAGGCTATCGAGAAAGGCAACGAAAAAATAGTTTTGGTGAAGCAGGCCGGGAATTCTTAAACCTTCCGGAACGTAAAGAGAAAAGGCTTAAATTTACATCGAGAACCCGGTTAAACCCCAAAAATCGGGAAGCCTAAGCAAGCTTTTGAATTCAGTAACCGGGATTGTTTGAATATATTTAAGTCGGAATGAAAAACGAAAAGAAACGTATTGCGTTGGTTTCGGTGGGGGCCGCGTTATTTCTTACAAGCTTTAAGCTCATTGTGGGGATTATCACGGGAAGCCTGGGTATTTTGTCTGAGGCGCTCCATTCCGGTCTTGACCTGGTGGCGGCGGTGATTACCTTTTTTGCTGTCAGGATCTCGGACAAGCCTCCCGATCGTGATCATCATTTCGGACACGGTAAGGTCGAAAATCTTTCGGCTTTTGTTGAAACCATTCTTTTGTTTGCCACCTGTATCTGGATCATCTATGAAGCGGTCAGCAGGCTGATGTCAGGCCGTACACACATCGAGGTGAATTTCTGGAGTTATCTGGTGGTGGTATCATCTATCATCGTTGATTTCTCGCGTTCCAGAGCATTGATGCGTGTTGCCAAAAAGCACAACAGTCAGGCGCTGGAAGCCGATGCATTGCATTTCTCGACGGATATCTGGAGCTCTGGCGTGGTACTGCTTGGGTTGATCTGTGCCAATTTTGGATTATACACTGCCGACAGCATGGCGGCGCTGGCGGTAGCATCCATCATTCTCGTAGTCACTTTCCGCTTGGGAAAGCGATCGGTGAATATGTTGCTGGATCGTGTGCCGGATGATGTGTATGAAAAACTGAATGGGATCCTCGGACAAATCAAAGGGGTGGAATATTTTCATGATCTTCGAGTCAGGGTAGCGGGTGCCGATATTTTTGTGGAGGTAAACATCCATGTCCGGCCGCAGCTTGACGTGCATCAGTCGCACGAGATTGCTACGAAAGTGGAAGAAAGGATCCGGGCGGAAGTACCGCGATGTTCGGTTCATGTGCACATCGAACCTGATGAGTAGAGGATATCAGAATATTTCCCGGATGGAATGAAAAACGCCGGCATTTCGCCGGCGCAGATTACAATTAGAATAAGGACTGTCGAGGCAAAAGAATATCGTTAACCTGAAATGGTCAGGACGCTGCCGCTTTTTGCTACATTGTATTTTTTCAAGGGAGCAGGCGGCGGTCCCGCAATGACAGTACCGCTCAGGTTGTAGGTGCCTCCGTGGCACGGACACACCAGGTCGTGGCCGCCGGCATTGTAATATACCGAGCATCCCTGATGGGTACAAATATCCGATAACGCCACAAACCCACTTCCGGTATTGATGACAATGACACTGTGTGAGATCACCGATCCTCCGGCAGACTTTAAGGCCGCATTGGCCGACTGTGACAGGTCAAGTGTAAAATTAACCTTGCCGGCCGTAGGGCTCACTCCTGATTTGCCGCAGCTTTCAAGGAAAGCCATCGATCCGATGACGGCAGTTCCGCATAAAGCACAGGACGATTTTAAAAAGTTTCTTCTATCCATCTGTTTTGATTTAAATGATTAATTTAGGCTGTCTTTATGTTATTTTTATTTGAACCCATTTTAAATAAAAACGAAAATTAGTTTTTATATTATTGAGGGGGTGGATTTTTAAGATTTATTAATAATTCGGGAACGGCCGATAAGATTGATTAAGGTGATTCAAGATTTCAGATCGCGTATTTTCAGAATGCGGAATAAAAGGTCTCGTAGTTTGAAGTTTGATCCTTATTTTTGTTTGGGGAAACGGTTTTTCGGCGGGGTTTTAATGTGCTGTTTCCTTTTGTTTACAGCTAACATAATGGATTAATTGTATTTTTGTGTATTCAGTTTAACAGAAGAAAACCTGACTTGACATGTACGAATATTTTACCGGAATCTTCACCGAAAAAAACCCGACCTATGTGGTTCTTGAAAATCAAGGCATTGGATATTTGATCAGTATCTCACTGAATACCTATGAAAAGATTAAAGATCTGGACCAGGGGAAACTGTACGTGCACTATGTTGTTCGCGAAGATGCGCAGCTTTTGTATGGTTTTGCCGATATGGCAGAGCGCACGCTTTTTCAGGCACTTATTTCTGTTTCGGGAGTGGGGGCCAACACCGCCCGGCTTGTTTTATCATCCCTGACCACGACGGAGGCGTATGAGGCGATTGCTTCAGGAGATGCGGGCCGGTTGCAAAGTGTAAAAGGTATCGGGGGAAAAACCGCCCAGCGCATTGTTGTCGATTTAAAGGACAAGCTTGCTAAAGAAGGCTTTATGCCTGAAAATTTGGTCTTTTCTCACAATACAATTCAACAGGAAGCGTTATCTGGATTGATCATCCTTGGTTTCAACAAGAGTATTGCATCCAAGGCCATCGAAAAGGTTATGAAGCAATTGACAGTCGATAGTGTAGAAGGTTTAATTAAAGAGTCTTTGAAAATCTTATAACCTGCTAAACAATTATTTATAAAGAAATTGAGGCAAACAATCTCTTACTCTCTCAGGATAACGTTGTTGTTTCTGATAGGATTCCTATCGGAAACTGCCATGATGCAGGCACAGAATGTACCGACCACACCGAAAACGACTGCCGACTCGACTCATTTTCATCTGATCTTTCCTTTTCGTGATTACACAGGCATTCCCTCTCTCGATACACTCAGCCCCAGCCCGCTCTATCTGAAAGCGCCGCCCAACATCAAAAAAGAAATTATTTACAATCCGGTTACCAAGACGTATGAATTTATCTCGAAGGTCGGCGACTTTGAATACCGCACACCGGCACTTATGGACTTTAAAGATTTCCGGCAACTTGAGTCTGCCAAAGGTGTTCAGAATTACTGGCAACAGCGTGCGCTTTCGAGAGGCACCGCAGTAGGTACCCGGCTGATCCCGAAAATTTACGTAAAAGGGAAGGCGTTCGAGCAGATCTTTGGAAGCAACAGCATTGACATCAGGCCGCAGGGTACCGCAGAGATCAGCATGGGGGTACTCTCCAACTATCGTGATGACCCGACGCTGAACGTCAATCAGTTGCGTACCACCAATTTCGATTTTAATGAGAAGATCCAGATGAATGTGGATGCCAGGATCGGAGATAAGCTTTCTTTCAAGGCCAACTACAACACGGAGTCTTCGTTTAATTTCGAAAACACGCTTAAGTTAAAATATGTCGGCAAGAAAGATGATATCATCAAATCCATTGAAGCCGGAAATGTCAGCATGCCGCTGCAGTCTTCGCTTATTACCGGAGCGCAGAGCCTCTTTGGTGTGAAAACAAAACTGCAGTTTGGGAAAACGACGGTCACGGCGGTTTTTTCGCAACAGCAGAGCCAGACACAAAATCTTACCATCCAGAACGGAGCACAGCAAAATACTTTCAAGATGACGCCACTGGACTATGAAAAGAACCGACATTTCTTTCTGAGCCAGTATTTCAGGGATCACTACGAACAGGCATTGAAAACACTGCCCATCATCACTTCCGATATCAATATTACGAAAATCGAAGTTTGGGTTACCAACATCGGTCCGGCGACTTCACAGAACAGGAACATTGTGGCCTTTACCGATCTGGGCGAAGGAAAGGCCTCCGAAATATACAATCCCAATGTGACGCCAACGTCGGGAGCGACTTTCCCTACGAGCAAATCCAATGACCTGATTTCGCGGATGGATACCACCCAGATCAGAAACATCAATACGGTGACCAGCTACCTTACCGGCGACCCGCTTCATATGGGAAAGACAGGATATTTCACTTCAGGCGAGGATTTTGTAAAACTGGAAAACGCCAGGTTGCTGAAGCCTTCGGAATATACCGTCAACACAAAGTTGGGATTTATCTCACTAAACACTGCACTGAACGATGATCAGGTGCTGGCGGTAGCCTTTCAGTATACGGTGATCGGGCAGAACAAAGTCTTCCAGGTCGGTGAGTTTTCGGACCAGGGCATCAACTCCCCAAAAGATCTTATCGTCAAGCTGCTGAAGAGCAATTCGCTGAACACCCACATGCCCATGTGGAATCTGATGATGAAAAACGTCTATTCCATCGGCGCTTATCAGGTGCAGCAAAAGGATTTTGTTTTTAACATTCTGTATTCCGGCAATTCTCAGGGTGTTCCGACCGGATATTTTACTGAAGGGCCTTCCGGCGTAAAAGGAGTCCCTCTGATCCACCTGTTCGGACTGGACAACCTTGATCAGCAGATGAATCCCATTACAAGTGGCGACGGCTTTTTTGATTTTATTGACGGTGCGGAAACCAAGGGGGGCACGTTTCAGGCCAGCGACGGCCATATTTATTTTACTGTCCTGCAGCCGTTCGGAAGTTACATCCACACCCATGTTTTCCCCAACAATCCCGATCTGGCCAATAAGTATGCCTACGATTCCCTGTATACCATGACCAAAACCCAGGCGGAGCAATATGCGGATAAAAATAAGTTTATTCTGGAAGGCTCCTATAAGTCGCAATCGGGTTCTACCATCAGTCTGAATGCCATGAACATTCCTCCCGGATCGGTGAAAGTTACTGCCGGCGGCGTGCCGTTGCAGGAAAACGTGGACTATACCGTGGATTATACACTCGGGCAGATTACCATCCTCAACCAGGGAATTCTGAACTCTGGAACGCCGATCCATGTCTCGCTGGAAAATAATTCGCTGTTTAACGTCCAGCAAAAGACGATGATGGGCATTCATGTGGATCATGAATTCACGCCTGATTTCCATCTGGGGGCCACTTTTTTGAATCTTCATGAGCGGCCGTTGACACAAAAGGTCAATTACGGGCAGGATCCTGTTTCCAACACCATCTGGGGGATGGACCTGGCGTACACGAAAGATTCCAGATGGATATCGAAACTATTGTCCAAGTTGCCGGGAGTGACACCGAACACACCTTCGAAAGTCCACTACAATGCAGAATTTGCAGAATTCCTCCCGGGCCATTCGCGCACCGTAGGCAAGTCGGGAACAAGTTACGTGGATGATTTTGAGGGGGCCAAATCCACCATCGACCTTACCAACGTGAATTCCTGGTTTTTGGCCAGCACCCCGCAGGGGCAACCGGTACTGTTTCCCGAGGCGGCACCCAACACTGGGCTTGCTTATGGCAAGAATCGTGCGATGTTTTCCTGGTACATTATCGACCCGTCCATTTTTTACGATGTGCGGGGAAGTAACCGGCCGGCGAATATCACCAAAGATGAGATTTCTAAAAATTCTACCCGTCAGGTGCTGGAATCGGAAGTCTTTCCCAACAAAGACATCCCCAACGGGACTCCTACCAACATTCCCGTCTTCAACCTGGCGTTCTTCCCATCCGAAAGAGGGGAATACAACTATGATGTTTATCCGGGGCCTTATTCTGCGGGGGTTCTCGCCAACGGTAACCTGGCAGATCCCCAGTCGCGCTGGGGCGGCATGATGCGGGCGTTGCAGACAACAGATTTTGATGCTTCCAACATTCAGTATATCGAATTCTGGATGATGGATCCTTTTACTTCGGATCCCAATAACAATGGGCAGCTTTACATTGATCTGGGAGATGTTTCGGAAGATATTTTACGCGACGGGCGCAAGAGCTATGAAAATGGTTTGCCTACTTCCGATGTGGTATCCAAAGTGGATACAACGCTGTGGGGACGGGTACCGCAGCAACAGGCGCTGGTGGAGTCGTTCAGCAATATTGCAGGGTCAAGACAGTTTCAGGATGTGGGTTATGACGGCCTTGGTGACCAATCCGAGGATCAGTTCTTTCAAAAGACTTTCCTCGATTTGATCAAACAGCGTTACGGTACGAACGATTCGGCATATATTAAAGCCCATCACGACCCGTCTTCCGACGATTATCATTATTACCGGGGCTCAGACTTTGACGACAACCCGCTGTATTCCAGCATCACGGAACGTTATAAAAGATACAATGACCCGGAAGGGAACTCGACACCCAATTTCCCGTTGCCGGAACCCTACAGTACCGTGGCCACCAACCTCCCCAACAAGGAAGACATTAACAATGATAATACACTGAGTGAATCGGAAAGGTATTACCAATATAAAATCAACCTGGATCCTTCTGAAATGAAAGTGGGAGAGAATTATATTACCGATATCCATCAGGCAGCCAACATACATCTTCCCAACGGGAAGACCACCAGCGTAAAATGGTATCAGTTCATGGTTCCCGTCCGCATCCCCAACAAGGTGGTGGGTAACATCAGCGGGTTCCAGTCGATCCGGTTCATGCGGGTGTTTATGCGCGGTTTTTCAAAACCCATCGTTTGCCGGTTTGCGACCTTTGAATTGGTGCGCGGCGACTGGAGAACCTATGATCAGTCGTTGCTGACACCGGGAGAATACCTGACCGGTGATGTCGCCGACAAAACCCATTTTGTGGTTTCCACGGTGAACCTGGAGGAAAATGCCAACCGCGCTCCGGTCCCGTATGTTATCCCTCCGGGTATCACCCGAGAGGTGAATTACGGTACCACAAACTATGTGCGACTCAATGAACAGTCACTTCAGTTTACCGTCGAGAATTTGCAGGACGGCGATTCCAGGGCGGCTTACAAGAATGTGAGTTTTGATTTCCGTCAGTATAAGGACCTGCAGATGTACGTCCATGCTGAAAAGCTGGAGGCCAACGAAAATATTAAAGACGGTGATTTGACGGTGTTTATCCGCATCGGCTCCGATTTTACGCAGAATTACTATGAATATGAGATCCCGCTTCAGCTTACGCCGTGGTATACTTCATCCGCCGACCCCAATGCCATCTGGCCGGCGGCCAACCAGATGGACGTCAATCTGGCGAAGCTGGTACAGGTGAAAGAAGACCGGAATGTGGCGATGCGCGGCGGAAGTTCCGGTGTTTCGTCGACCATGCCCTATACGGAATCTGACGGTACCAGTAAGATCACCGTGATGGGAAGCCCGAACCTGGGCGACATCACGGGTATTATGATCGGGGTGAGGAATCCCCGGCAGCTGGGAAATGCCACGGGCGACGACGGGCAACCCAAAGATGCCATCATCTGGCTTGATGAACTTCGCCTGACAGGATTTAATAAAAAACCCGGATGGGCTGCAACGGGACAACTGGTGGCCAATCTTTCCGACCTGGGACGCTTTGCCGCCAGCGGCTCTTACCGCTCTGCAGGTTTCGGTAGCCTTGATCAGCATCTGAATGAGATATCTCAGGATAATGTCTCCAACTATGCGGTTTCCACAGATATGGATTTGGGGAAATTCTTTTCCAAGAAAACCGGGCTGGTGATCCCGCTGCACGTCGATTACGGCAAAGCCTTTATCGTGCCCAAATACAATCCTCTGAACCCGGACGTGCTGCTTAAAAATGATCTGGCTACCTATGCCACGAAGGCCGAGAAGGACTCTGTCCGGAATCTGGCCATCGATTATACGCGAAATACGAGTTTCAGCCTGATGAACGTACACAAAGAGCGTACATCTATGCGCGGTAAGAATAAAAAGCCCAGACTTTATGATCTTGAGAATTTCAACGCTTCTTTCTCGTATTCCCAGATCCTGCATCACAATACGGATATTGCTATGAACAATATCAAAACCTATCAGGGAGGTTTCGGTTATAATTTCAATGCCAGGCCTAAGAGCATCCAGCCATTCAAGAAGGCAAAGAAAATGAATTCGCCCTGGCTGAAGTGGCTCAAGGATTTCAATTTCAATCTCGTCCCGAATGTGATCTCTTTCAGGACGGACATGAACCGCCTGTTCAACAGTATGCTGTATCGCGATAAAAGTTCCGGTGATATCATTATCTATCCGACTTATATGAGACGGTGGACCTGGAACAGGAATTACAGTCTGCAATACAACCTGACGCAGTCGCTGAATATCAATTATACAGCCGGAGCCAATGCTTACATCAAGGAGCCGCAGATCTATCCGGATAAAAATACCGAAGCCTGGGCGGAGTATAAACGAGAGATCTGGAATCAGATAGAGAGCATGGGGACGTTGCAGAATTTCAATCATTCGCTGCAGGTTTCCTACACCGCTCCGTTGTCGAAACTTCCGCTTACCAACTGGATCAACCTGATGGGAAATTATCAGGTTCAGTACAACTGGAATGCTTCCCCGTTATCGGTGCAGTCGGCTTTTGGAAATACCATCCAGAATGCACGGAACATTCAGGTCAACGGTGGTCTTGACTTTAATCAGTTGTATAACAAGATCCCTTTCCTGAAGAAGATCAACAACCGGGGCAATGCACAGCGCCCCTTTCAAAGAAAATTTGGTCCGGGGGTTCAGCCTCCGACAAAAGAACCCGGAAAGAAGAAAAAAGAAAGTGCCAATCTGGGTAAATTCGAAACCGCCTTGTTTCGGATATTGATGATGCTGCAAAACGGAAACATCGTCTATCAGAAATCGGACGGCATCCAGATGTCGGGATTTACGCCGGTACCGAGCTTCATGGGCGTTGACCTGGCGCAAAATGCACCCGGATTCGGATTTGTTTTCGGAAGCCAGCGCGACATCCGGAGTCTGGCGGCACAAAACGGATGGATTACCCGTGATACGACGCTAAACGAACCGTACATCACAAAAATGACGGAACAGCTTTCTTATAAGCTGAACGGAAGTATTCTGAATGCCATCACCATTGATCTTGACGGGAACAGGATCTATGCCAAGAACTATACCTCTTATTTTCGCTACAGTGCTTCCGATAATGCTTTCGAAAACTATACGCCTCAGGAAGCCGGAAATTTCAGCATTTCCTATCCGTTCATCCGGACCTCGTTCGACCGATCCAACTCACAAAATATCTCGGCGGCATTTGAACGTTTCAAAGCCGACCGGCTGGTCATTGCTGAAAGGCTGGCAAGAAACGACCCCAACTGGTCAGGGCAGTATGCTTACGACAGTCTGGCCAGGCGACAGTTCCCGGTGGGTTACAGCTCGACGCAGCAGATGGTGATGTACTATGCTTTTCTGGCTGCCTATTCCGGAAAAAGTGCCACCGGGATGGATGTCGGCCGTACTTTCCCAGCGTTCCCGTATCCCAACTGGCGGATTTCTTTCAACGGCCTGACGCACATTCCAGCCGTCCGGAAAGTATTCCGCAGCTTTAATATGAATTTCGGATACAGTTCGATCCTGAGTATCAATGCCTGGCAATCCAATGTAGCATATGATGCTCAAAATCCTGGGACGATGTATCCTGGGACGAACAATTATGTGAACCGGATTGACCTGGGTTCGGTATCATTTTATGAACAATACAATCCGCTGATCGGGATTGACTTTACGATGGCGAACAGTTTAGGAGGAAGGATAGCTTATAAAAAAACAAGAAACATCGTGTTGAGTTTTGCCAACGATCAGATTACGGAAATAAACGGAAATGAAATGGATGTGGGTCTGAGTTATCATGTGAAAGGGCTGAAGCTGGCTATCAAGAATTTTACAGGCCGGCCGGCGCGGAAGTATAACACCGATTTGAATTTAAAACTGGACGTCGGCATTCAGGATAACAAAACCGTTCTGCGTCAAATCGATCAGGAAGACAATCAGATCTCGGCAGGATCCAGACAATACACGGTCAATTTTGCTGCCGATTATCTGCTGAGTCAGAACCTGCAGCTGCGGGCGTATTTCAACTGGAATGAAAACAACCCGTATGTGTCTTCACAATATTTGAACTCTACTACTAGCGGAGGCCTGACGCTGAGATTTTTAATCGGACAATAATTCCGGATTTGCATAATTTTTCCTATTTTCGTTGAAGGACATTAACTAATTTATAACAGGCAGAAGAATGGGTTTTTCGGTCTGCAGCAATTTGAAAACATTCACACTTTAATTCAGATTTTATGGAAGATATTACAAACCTCACACATGCAACCAGCAACTGGTTGCCGATGATTGAAAAATACGCCAGCGAATACGGATTAAGGCTACTGGGCGCATTGGTTGTTTTGGTCATTGGTTTATGGATTATTGGTTTAATTACCAGAGGTACTCACAAACTAATGGACAAAAGTAAAATTGAGCCTTCGCTGAATACCTTCATCAAAAGTCTTGTCAGTATCCTGTTGAAGGTCTTGCTTCTCATCAGTGTGTTGGGGATGATTGGCATCCAGATGACTTCCTTTATCGCTTTGCTGGGTGCCGCAGGTCTGGCCGTGGGCATGGCGTTGTCAGGTACATTGCAGAATTTCGCCGGTGGCGTTATGATCCTGATATTTAAGCCGTTTAAAGTCGGAGATTTTATTGAGGCCCAGGGACACAGCGGTGTGGTGAAAGAGATCCATGTTTTTGTGACGGTGATGACCACGCCGGATAACAAGACTATTTTGGTGCCCAACGGAAGCCTGTCCAATGGTGCGATCACCAATTACAGCACACAACCCAAAAGGCGTGTGGACTGGACTTTCGGCATTGCTTATGGTGATGATTACGACACAGCTAAGAAATTTATTCTGGGACTGATTGCTGAAGACAGCAGGATATTGTCTGATCCTGAGCCGTTTGTCGCGTTGGCGCAACTGGCAGACAGTTCTGTTAATTTAACTGTCAGAGTCTGGGTCAATGTGGCTGACTATTGGAGCGTGTTGTTTGACCTGAACGAGAAATATTATAAGAATGCCGGCAAGGCCGGGATTCACATTCCTTTCCCACAGATGGATGTGCATTTAGACAAATAATTCCGGGGCTTAAAGTATTGTCAAAATCAGGATTGTTTATAAAATCAAGTATTTTTTCAGGGAGCGCTGACGGAAAGATCCCTTGGCCCCTAGTAGAATTCAGTCTTTCAGCCCTTTCACTTTCGGGATACCGGGGACGAAGTCTTTCAGGTAAAACGGCTCAAAGTAGGCCACGTCTTCAAATTGCCTTTTCTGAAATTTTTCTTCAGCGAGCGTAGCCATGTATGTGGCGGAAGGCATAAACTCGTCTTCCGTGAAAATGGCTCCCTGATTTCCGGATAACAGCGGTTTGCATTTCAGCGCTCCATCACCGATGAAGATGATCTTTTTGCCTTCCCCGAACCACTTTTCAAAGGAGTTTTCCGAAATGATTTCGGCTTCCACCTTTTTCACTTCCTCAAGCTTATGATTGTACAAAGCGGTATAAACTTCCATACGGCGGGCGTCAATCATCGGACAGTAAAGAAAATCCTCCGGATTGTCGTCTTCGCTGCGCATTTTTTGTATCATGCCGTAAGCCAGAGCAGGTAATGTGCCCACTGAGATCAGAGGGATATCCAGCGAATAGCAGAAGCCTTTGGCCGTCGAAACACCAATACGCAAACCCGTATAAGAGCCGGGGCCCTTGCTGATGGAAACGGCGTCAAGATCGCTGAAGCTGATGCCTGCTTTATAAATAACTTCTTCTGAAAATAGGGTGATCTGTTCCGCATGCGAGTTTTTTGACTTTGATTCCTGAAGGGCAACGATGTTCCCGTTTTCAGACAAAGCAACCGAACAAACCCGTGTTGCGGTTTCTATGTTTAGTATTCTACCCACGTATCTTTTTACACAATTTATTTTTTCCCAAACAGTTCCCTTGGTGCTACGCTGACGATTTTGTCGCCATCTTTCAGTGTTTTGGAAACCAAATTGTACGGGCCTGTGATGACTTTTTCACCTGCTTTTATTCCGCTCAGAATCTGTATGAACATGTTATTCTGGATCCCGGTAGTGACCAGCTTTCTTTTAGCTACTCCGTTTTCATCTACGAAAACATATTCTTTCACCTTTTGGAAACTGGTATTGTCTGCATTGCTATTGTTATTGTTGGGTTTCTTAAGTTCCCTTTTGGCGATAGCAGAATTCTTTGAAGCTGAATCGGAACGTGTGGTAACAGCCTGGATCGGAACGGAAAGTGCACTGTCGGCTCTTTTGGTCTGTATTTCAACAGTACATGACATGCCGGGTCTGAAGGGAGACTCGATGGTGCTGTTCCTGCGGACAAGATCTTCGTACGAAGATTTCAGTAACCTGATCTTCACATCAAAGTTAGTTACCTGATCGGCACTGGTACCCGTTGTGTTAGCGGAAGTGGCAATTTCAGTAACAATACCTTTAAACTCACGGTTCAGGAAAGCATCCACCTCAATTAAAGCCGTGTCGTTTATGGCCACGTTAACAATGTCGTTCTCATTCACCTGTACGTCCGCTTCCATATTGTCCAGGTTGGCGATGAGCATGATCTGCGTACCGGCAGAGAACTGTGAAGCACCTGTAACCCGTTCTCCTTTTTCGACGCTTAGTGTTGAAACGGTGCCGTCGTTAGGAGCATAAATGGTGGTGCGGTTCAAATTATCCTGGGCCTGGGTCAGCTGAGCCTTCGCACTCTTTACCTGGTATTGACTTGCTTTGTATCTTTCCTGAGCTGCTTTCACACTGGCTTCGGCTACCTGGAAATTAGACTGGGAAGCTTCATAATCTGACTGTGAAATTACCTGTTTCTGATATAATTTCTCATTTCTTTGGAAATCAAGTTTGGCTTTAATATACTGAGCATCTGCCTGGGCAACCTGTGCCTTTGAGCTGGCTTCGTTGGCCTGTGCCGTCTGCAAAGCTGCTTTGATTTGCTGATAAGTAGAAATATATATTTTGGGATCGATCATGGCCAGTTTCTGACCGGTTTTGACATAATCTCCTTCTTTAACGTACAAGTCGACAACCTCTCCTGAAATGTAAGGGCTGATCTTTACATCCTTCACGGGTTGAATCTGCCCGTTGGCAGAGACAGTTTCAATAAGGTTCCGTTTTTGGGCTGCTTCGGTAACGACTCTGAGCCCGTCCGAAGATTTTCCTTTCTTGATAGCTAAAATGACAATAATAATCAACACCAGTGCAGCGGCGATAATAATAAGGTTTTTTTTGCGGTTTGTTGCCATGAGAAAATATTTTAAAAACGATGCTAAATTAATGATTATTTGGGTTTATTTGATGTTGCCTGCAGGAGTTGCAATATCACTTAAACTCAAGCTTCGGCCCAGATAAAAATCAAGGAGTTTTGTTTTGAAGATGTAATCGTATTTAGCTGAAGTTAAGGTCGATTCGGCGTTATAATAATTGTTTTTTGCCTGGGTGTAATCTGTGGAGTTTAGCATGCCCAGATTAAATTTCTCCTGAGCATAAGTAAACGCTTCTTTCAGGGATGCAACCGATTTAAGACTTGCTTCATAGGTTTGATAGGAGGCAAGTGCATCAGTGTATGCCTGTTCAATACTTTTCCTCAGGGTGTTTTTCTGCTGAGACAGGTTGAGTCTTGCTTTTTCCAGGCTGATTTTTGATTTGGCAATGGCGTTTCCTACTGCAAATCTGTTAAAGATAGGAACGGAGAGGCTGAATCCCAGAGAGTAGTTATAATTTTCACGGAACTGATCGCCAAATGGTTTGGTAACCGTGTATCCTGGGTTTGTAGGATCGTTACTCATTTTGATCAGTGTTGAATAATTATTTCCGTAAGACGAGAACAAAGAAAGTGTAGGACTTCTTTGACCTCGTGACATAGCCAGGGATGCTCCAGCAGATTTCACTACGTATTCAGCATTTTTGATTTCCGGCATGATTCCCAGCGCTTTATTGTAGATGTTCTCGATGGGAAGCAGGCTTGGTCTGTGTGTGATGACCAAATTGGGCTTCTGAATATCAAATTTCGTATTCGATTTCAAATCCAGTAACTGCATCAGATCCAGATAGGCAAGCATCAGCGTGTTTTGTGCTTTCACCAGGTTTACCTGATCGCTGGCGCCCTGTGCTTCAACATCCAGCAGGTTTCCGCGGGCTACTTTCCCGTATT
The DNA here is from genome assembly GCA_964456625.1 of uncultured Lentimicrobiaceae bacterium. Classification (GTDB taxonomy): domain Bacteria; phylum Bacteroidota; class Bacteroidia; order Bacteroidales; family F082; genus Sulfidibacterium. The sequence goes on from CAYWBO010000015.1 coordinate 17,291, forward strand.
CCACTTCCTTTTTGGTGAGGTTGATCTGATCCTCAGTGGTTGCCAGTTGACGTTTGGCGTTGTTAACCTGTTCAATGTTGTAAAGAATCTGAAGATAAGCGGCGGCGATGTTTAATGAAATGTTGTCTTTGATTTCATCCGAATTATATTTGGATGCCAGATAGTTAAACTCCTGAAGCCTTAATTCATTTACATTTTGCAGTCCGTTGAATAGTGTGAGATTTCCGTTTACGGACATGTAAAACTGACTGTTCTTCTGATTTGAATATTGATAGGTAGCCCTGTCGACAGACCTACCCCAGTTAGAAGATTGGGATCCATTGGCACTGAAAGAAGGCAGAAAATTCAATTTGCTCTGCAAAAAATCTATTTTGGCAGATTTTACGCTCAAATAACTCTGTTGAACGGTGAGGTTGTTCTTCAAAGCGTAGTCAACACAATCCTGCAGTGACCATAGCTTTTCAGGTTTTGTGGCAGGTTTTTCCTGTGCCGAAGCTCCGGATACCATAAATATCAGTAATACCAAACCGGTAAGAAATATATTTCTACCGGAAACTCTTTTATTGCGGTTCATGTTTCCTGCAATTTGATTTTTCCCTTCCTGAGGGACTCTCGTTGAAAACAATCTTGTAACTTGTCTCATAGCAATTAACTTGTTTTTAAAATTACCCTTCTTCAACACAAAACGTGCCACAAAAATAAACTATTGTAAAACAAACACATAAAAATTGACTGTAAAATTTTTTTGCTTTCGGATGTTCACAATATAACACGATTTGTTCGAAAACGGACAATCCTCTATACTTTTAAAATAACTATCATTTTCAATATCAATATTTTGTTTCCCTGGATGCCAAAACTTTACCAGGAACAATAATTTTACCTGCAACCATTTCTGGAACGAGATCAAACAAATTTTCCTGAAGACAATAGTTTACGTCTTTCTCAAATCCGTTTCTGATCAGTAAATTCAGGTGATAACAGTCGTGTAGTACTTCGCGCGATGAACGGTTTTTGTCAGAAAATGCGCTCTGAATTGTCAGTGCCAGGTCGGAAAGTCTGACTTCTTGCTTCTCTTTCAGCCGGTCAATAATTTTGGATGCGCACAGTGCATCATCCATGGAAAAGTTGTTGTTGGTCCCCGAGCATACCAGGACTACTTCGTCCAGATCTGCCAGTTTTTCCGTCAGAGCGCGGAGATTCAGAAAAGAACCGATAAAAATTCGTGTTGCATCGTGCAGCGCATTCAAAGCTTTGGTACCGTTGGAGGTTGCCAGAACCAACGTTTTGTCTTTCACACGTTCTTCGGTGTAATCCAAGGGAGAATTTCCCAGGTCGAAACCCGGGATAATTTTTGTGTCGCGTTCTCCACCCAAAAGACGTTCTTCGGTAGGAATGTGATCTGCCAGCTGCAGTGCTTCATCTACCGAAGCTGCCGGCACAAAGGCTTTTGCGCCGTGTGCCAGGGCCGTAACCATCACCGAGCTGGCACGCAACACGTCAATCACCACTACGTTTCTGTTTTGTATCAGGTCCGGCCGGATGGTTGATGCATAAGGAATAATATCGATAATCACGGATTATTCTTTTTTTGAGTCCTGCAAAGATAAGCTCTTTGACGGAAAAGGACGTTAATTCCGGCATTTCCTTTCCTTGAAAATAAGCTTCTGTTTTCGCTATCTTTGCAGCGCAATAATCAAAACATGAATCAGAATAAAATACGCGTGCGTTTTGCGCCGAGCCCGACGGGACCTTTACACATCGGAGGGGTCCGGACTGCTTTATATAACTATTTGTTTTCCAGAAATTCAGGAGGGAAAATGATCCTCCGTATCGAGGATACGGATCAGACGCGTTTCGTCACCGGTGCGGAAGATTATATCATCGAATCCTTTAAATGGTGCGGTATTGAATTTGATGAGGGAGTGCATGTGGGCGGACCTTACGGCCCTTATCGTCAGTCGGAAAGAAAGGAAATTTATAAAGCTTACGCCGAACAATTGATTGCTGCCGGCCATGCCTATTATGCTTTCGATACCCCCGAAGAACTAAACACTTTGCGCGAACAATATGAAGCTGAAAAAAGGACCTTCGTTTACAACCATGAAACCCGTAAGCTTCTGAAAAATGCGTTGGCCTTGTCTGAAGCCGAAACCAAAGAACTGATCGACAGCGGTGCTCCGTATGTGGTGCGGTTTAAAAATCCCGAAGATGAGATGATCCGTATGGAAGACCTGATCCGGGGTGAAGTGGTGGTGAACACCGACGTGCTCGACGATAAGATATTGTTTAAATCCGACGGCATGCCTACTTATCATCTGGCCAATGTGGTGGACGATCATTTGATGGAGATCAGTCATGTGATAAGGGGTGAAGAGTGGCTTCCATCCTTGCCGTTACACATATTACTTTATGAAGCTTTCGGCTGGGAGGCACCCAAATTTGCCCATCTGCCGTTGCTGTTGAAACCCGACGGTAAGGGAAAGCTGAGCAAACGGGATGGCGACCGGATGGGATTTCCGGTTTTTCCGCTGCAGTGGAAAGATCCCAAATCAGGGGAAACTTCGCACGGCTATCGTGAAGACGGCTATTTCCCCGATGCCTTTGTAAACATGCTGGCACTGCTGGGATGGAATCCCGGCGACGAGCGTGAGATTTTTAATCTGGAAGAGCTTTCTAAAGTGTTTTCCATAGAGCGGGTGGGAAAATCCGGTTCGCGTTTCGATCCTGAAAAAGCCAAATGGTTCAATCACCAGTACCTGGTGAAAAAGGAAGATGAGGATCTGGCCCGGCTTTACATGCCAATGCTGTCCGAAAAAGGGATTGGTGCAGATTTGGATTATGTGATCCAGGTGGTGAAGCTGGTAAAAGAAAGGGCTCATTTTGTTCATGAATTATGGGAGCAATCCGATTTCTTTTTCCGGGCACCGGAAGCATTTGATCCGCAGGCGGTGAAAAAACGCTGGAAACAGGATTCCTTTAACCAGATGACGGAATTGAAAGAGCTTCTTAGTGGTATTGAGGACTTTTCTTCTGAAAACACGGAAGACGTTGTCAAAAAATGGATGGAAGAAAAGGAATACGGTATGGGGGCCGTACTGAATGCATTCCGTCTGATCATCGTAGGCGGACTGAGGGGGCCTCATATGTTTGATATCATCAGCTTGCTGGGACAGGAAGAAACCCTGCGGCGTCTGGAAATCGGCCTGCATGAACTAGGGAAAAAGGAATAAAGAACAATTTAAATCGTAAAACCATGTCTGTCATCACAATAGAAGGAATGGAATTCTTCGCCTATCATGGCCATTTCAAAGAAGAACAAGTGATCGGCACCAAATTCCGTTGCGATGTGTTTCTCGAAGTAGACACCACCAAAGCCGAGCAAACCGATAATCTTACGGATACCGTGAATTATCAGGAAGTTTTTCGGGTTGTGAAAGCTGAAATGGGCATTCGGTCCCATTTGCTGGAGCACGTTGGACGCCGCATAGTGCGGCGTATTCAGGAGGAGTTCCCGGCTGTGCAGAAAGTACGGCTGAAGATACGGAAACTCAATCCGCCGTTGGGCGGGAAAATGGACTTTGTGAGTCTGGAACTGGAAAGTTAAATCGATATGAAGATGCCGATAGCACCGAAAATATTGATCGAGCCGGAAACATGCCCCCGCTGCGGTGCGACGTTTACATGCAGCAAATCAGGGAAGTGCTGGTGCTTTTCGGTGTATGTTCCGGAAGAGGTCCGCGAAACCATCGATAAAAAGTACGATACCTGCCTTTGTCCCAACTGTTTGAAGGAATTGACAGCCACCGGCGAAAAGACGTAAAAAGTGAAGGGAGTTCAAAAAAAATCTTTACTTTTGCAGTCCTTTTAAAGGGTACCGTGGCCGAGTGGCTAGGCGGAGGTCTGCAAAACCTTATACAGCGGTTCGAATCCGCTCGGTACCTCAAAATAAAAACCTCCGGAAATTTTTTCCGGAGGTTTTTTTGTTATTTCAATGTCCAAACCCTAGCAACTTGTCAGAGACGTTTGATCTCGATGCCGTTTACGATGGCGTCGCCTTTGGTTGCATCGAAGGTGATTGTAATTCCGTTTGAATTATTGACGTCCAGTATAACGCTTCGTTTTACAGGAACATCTTTCCCGTAGGTTCCGGCCAAATCCACATGGGTGAAAACAGGAATGCCGTTGGCATCCACAGAGAACACGCGTTTGCCTTTGATACCGAATTCCGGTTCGGCAAGGTAGATTGTCACCTGGTAAGCGCCTTGCGGCAAATCGAAGTGGTATTGTTTCATCCCGATCCTGTAATATTGATAAACCGGGTCGTTGGTTGTGCCCAGGATGTTGTCGGAGTTGAGTTTTTCTGTGCCCCCGGTGTAACCCCAGGCGTGCCCCTGGTAGGGCTGGTCGGCCTCCCAGATGGCCCCGGATTCCGGATAAAACTGAACGTGGGCTCCGGCGTTGACAAACAACCGGTTTACCTGACGCGTGTCAGGATTAAAATCCCCGCTAAAGGACAACTGCACGGTGACAACATCGGAGAAAACTTTTCCCTTTGCCTTTCCTTCGGCGAGTAATTGATTTTCACCGATTTTCATGGGAACAGACCAAACAGCCACATGATTCTTAGGTCGCATTGTGCCCAGAGCGTGGCCGTTGAGGAAAAGTTTTACTTCTGACAGGTTGGAATAGACCTGGATCTTTTCTTCAAAAGTGGTTTGATCGTGCATACTGTAAGGAACCGTTCTGTGCATCCAGTCGTGAGACACGATGTGCACCACCGGTTTGTCCGACAGCCAGGCTTTGTAGAGATAAAAAGCTTCTTTGGGTCTCCTGTGACGGTCTACCAATCCTTTTTCGTTGACCCACGGCCGGGTGTCATTTCTAGTTTCAGACGGAAAATCGTACATGATCCAGGCAGCCGAACCGGCAATGAAAGGTCTTTCCTGCAACTGATTCAGGATCGTTTCGTGATATTGATCCTGGTATTCCACCGAAAAATCGAAGGCTTTGGGATGCATCGTGTGGATCCGTGTATCGCATCCGGCACCGTATTCGCTGACAATCAGTACCCTTTTCGGATGAACTTTGTGCTGTTCGTCCAGAAACTTGCCGAACAAATTAGTGCCGTTCTTATCATACATCGGATAATACCATCCATTATATAGATTCCATCCGACCACATCCGTTACATCCGACAATCCTATTTTGTCATATAATAAGTCGCGGTCCAGCGCGATGGTCGTCTTGCGGGAGGGATCTAATGAATGTGCGATCTGATTCAGTTTTTTTGCAAGGTCCACCACATGCTGATCGTAATCTGCCTCGCTCATGTGGTTGAATTTCCTGCCGATTCCATGGCGCAGCAGGATTTCGTTCATGAATCCCCATAAAATGATGGACGGATGATTATAATATTGGTGAATCATCTCACGAAGTGCTTCCGAAGCGTTTTCGGTATATTCTTTAGACACATGGATGAAGTTGACATCGGGCGTTTCCTGCCAGATCAAAATCCCGAGCTTGTCAGCAGCTCTCAAAACAGACGGATCCTGTGGATAATGTGCCAGCCGTACGAAATTGGCGCCCATTTCTTTTATCATTTCCATATCTCGGATTTGCAGCTGCTGAGGCAACGCATTCCCCAAACCGGGATAAAACTGATGGCGGCTTACACCCCGGAGTGTCAGATGATGTCCGTTCAGGAAAAATCCCTGATCGGGGTCAAAACGATACCACCGGATGCCCAGTGGGTTGTATTCCTCGTCAATGAGGATGTTGTTTGCTTTTAAAATCGTTTTGACAGAATAGAGGTAAGGATTCTTGGGAGACCATAAGTGTGGACTTTGAATTTTGGGTAAAACAACCGACACCTTTTTTCCCTGACCGGCCGGAAGCATGATTGTTTCAGTATTTTGACTTACGGTTTTTCCTTGTGCATCCGCTACAATATTCTCTAAGGTGATGTTTTGGTTCTGATCCGAATTGTTCACCAAATCAGCCGAGATATTGACGGTGGCGTTTTGATCCGAAACATCGGAAGTATGGATAAATACTCCGGGAGAAGCATCGTCATCCACCGCAATGTGAACGGGGTTTGTTATGATCAAGCGGACATCGCGGTAAATACCTCCAAAGAAAGTAAAATCAGCCGTCAACGGCGGAATGTCAGCGTTGAAGCGATTGTCGACCTTTACCGCAATGACATTGTCTTCACCAAAATGGACCCATTTCGTGATGTTGGCGGCAAAAGCAGTATATCCCCCTTTGTGTTCTAAAACGTGATGCCCGTTTACATAAACATCGGCAAGTTGGTTGGCGGCACCGAATTTTATAAATATTTGTTTATCAGTATTTTGTTTGTCTATGAAAAGATTTTTTCTATACCAGGCAGGTCCGCGATAATAGCCTCTTGTATCGGAAAATGCGTCATGGCTGTTCCAGGAATGTGGCAGGTTTACAGTCGTCCAGTTTTGGTCATCAATTCCGACATTACTACCATTTTCTATGTCCTGCCTGATAAATTTCCATTGTGCATCAATGGTTCTTACGTAACGCCCGTTGCCTGCAGTTTCTGTTTGCTGACCCAGGCTTTGTTTTGTCGGGAGGAGAAACAGAAATGTCAAAACGAGCAGAAATGTAGTTGATGTGGTTAATATCCTATACTTCATGTTAAAATTACAATTAGTTAATGAATTGGTTAAATTAGTTGAGGGTTAATTTTTCAAATTTAAAAAGAAAAAGATTGTGTTCAGTAAACACGAAGTGTTTTTTTCGTCGATTTTGTTTCAAAAGTTTTAAAATTGGATTTTTTGAATTACAATCACATGTATTTTGATTCTAAAAATTGTAATATTGCACCGTTATGGCATATGCCTATGCCCGGGAGTTGGACATGAAAAGGATTTTAGCGATTGACGATGACGAGAACAATCTGGTCCTGATAAAGGCCATATTGTCGAAAAACATTGAGAACAGTGTTGTGGATACGGCGCTTTCCGGCCCTATTGGGATTAACCTGGCCGGGGCAATGAAACCGGACGCTATCTTGCTGGATATCCTGATGCCCGAGATGGACGGTTTCGAAGTCTGCCGGATTTTAAAAAACAATGATACTACCAAAGACATACCTATTTTATTGGTCTCTGCGCTGGGGCGGAATTATGAGAACAGAATCAAAGGGCTGAATGCAGGTGCCGAAGCTTTCATCACGAAGCCTTTTGAAACTCCGGAGCTCATTTCTCAAGTGAAGGTGCTTTTGCGCATCAAGGATGCTGAAGACATGTTGCGTAAGAAGAATCAGGATTTGCAGGAGAGCCTTGAAGAGATTAAGAACGAGCAGGAGAAACTGAGAAGACTGAATTCCGAATTGCTGATGGCGGAAGAGAAAGAACGTCGTAGGCTTGCCGAGTATCTCCATGATGGAATAGGACAGATTCTGTCGCTGGCCAATATTAATCTGTCTTCGCTCCTGCGTAAGGATCTGGTGCCTGATGTGCAAGGAACCATTCATAAAGCAAGCAAACTTTTAAGCGATGCCATCGTGCAATCCCGGTCTCTGACTTATGATCTGAGCCCACCGGCCCTGTATGAGCTTGGACTGATTGCAGCCATCAAGTGGAAATTGAGCCAGATGGAACAGAACCATAAAATTGATACGGATTTTCAGAGTAATCTTCCCAGGGTAGAAATAAGTACGGATACCAGTATTCTTGTTTACAGGATTATTTGTGAACTCCTTTCAAATGTTGCGAAACATGCTGAAGCGAGTCGGATCAAGGTACAAATCGGAAAAGACGACCAGAACTATTATTTTTCGGTGATCGATAACGGAAAAGGTTTTGACTTTCAGGGAAAAACAACCTTGATGAAAAATAATGGGTACGGACTATATAGTATCAAAGAACGGCTGGATTCCATCCAGGGGGAACTGGAGATCGAGTCAAAGTTGAATCATGGTACAAAAACCACCATCAGTATTCCGGTCGAAAGCGTCTGAAATTAGTTTGATGGTAAAAAATCCCGGTTCTTTTATTAAGCATAAAAATGACGTTTGAGGACATTTTTGTGCACTTCAAATTGACGCACTTATAGCCGGGCTTTAATAAAAAGGTAACTTCTTTTTGGCTAAAAGTCATATTGAAGGTCCATAGGTTTTTATTATTATTCCCTTCACAATAGGCCAAGATATCCTGTTAGGAAATTGGTCTTCCTACCTTTTAGATTGTAATTGAAATCGTGTTTGTCCAATCAGAAGCCCGCAGATCTTTTCTGAAGTCTCCTTTTCAATGAATTGTATTACAGTAGATTATCTTTCTGGCTCCGGCCAACTTGTAACCTTCGGGAAAATCACTACAACAGTTACTTGTGTTTTGTGTCTTATGTTTGAAATCACAAAATGTTTATGAACAAACAACTGTTGACAATATGATGGGGTTTGCTCTTTTAAACCACACTTTTCCGTAAATTTATAGGTGTAAAGAAACTAACAGAATAAAAATCAAGCCAAACAGGATAACAGTCGAGAAGCATCGAATTTTTTTATTGGAATAAGAAAACCAAAATTGATAATGGCGTTATTTCTGTAAGCTGACATATATTATGAAATGAAGGCGACTTTGAGGGTGTAATATGGATGCCCCTACAGGAGTAGTGCGCCGACGAGATCCTCTTTCTTGCCATAAGCACTCAGGGGCTAGAATATAAATCCGGTGGTCTTCAGTAGGGTTTGCAGTCAGTTTCAAAGGCTTGATCATTATGGACCTAAACTAAAAACAGTATGAAATAATTTCTACGTTTAATTTGCCGAGCCGATCGCAAGTTTCTCCCTCGACATGTGAAAATAACCAAACAGATGAACTCATAAAGCTTATCTGTTAGTGCTAAATTTTAACGAATGGTGCAAATGGAGTGTGTGTTGCAACAATTGGCTTAAAATAACATAGAAACTAACTTTTTTTAAAGAAGATGATTAAAATCCTAGTAATTGACGACATGCAGATTAATCTGCTGGCATTCAAAGAGCTGTTAACCAATGCGTTTCCCGATGTCCAAGTGTTTACGGCATTGTCCGGGAAAGAAGGTATCAAAACTGCACTTACGGAAAACCCGGATGTAATATTGATTGATCTTGTGATGCCAGACATGGATGGGATTGAGACCTGCAAAAAAATAAAAGAATATGATTCCCTGCTACTCGTTCCGGTTATCATGATTACCGCCTCCTCCCCTGACAGTATTATCCGTGCCAGGGCCTTGCGGTCTGGGGCTATTTCTTTTTTGACAAAACCCATCGATTCCATTGAGTTGATCGCCCAGTTTTCTTCCGTTATCAAGTTTCGGAATGATGAGAAGAAATTTATTCTGGAAAACAGACGAATGAGAGATTTCGAAAAACTACGCGCCGATGACCTTGAAAAAGAACTGAAAAGAGCCTACTATGCCCTGGAGCAAAGTCCCGTTTCAATTATTATAACCGATGTTGAAGGCAATATTGTTTATTGTAATCCAAAAGTCAGCAGGCTTACCGGATATCCGGTTGAGAAATTGCACGGACGAAATCCCCGTATTTTCCAGTCGGGGGAAACGGCAAAATCAGTGTACAGGAAAATGTGGAAAACGATTCTTAATGGTAAAGAGTGGAGAGGAGAATTTCAGAACAAAAAGAAAAGCGGAGAACTGTACTGGGAGTCCGTTTTGATATCCCCTATTTTCCATCCGGAAGGCAAGATTATTAATTTTCTTGCTGTAAAAGAAGATGTTACCGAATGGAAAAGGATGATGCAAGACATGAAAATGACTCAGGATCAGGCCCTCGAAAGCGACCGGCTGAAGTCGGCCTTTCTAATGAATATCAGTCATGAAATAAGGACCCCCATGAATGCAATCCTGGGTTTTACCAGTTTGCTGAAGGATTCGGACCTGAGAAATCAGGATCAAAGGGAATTTGTCAGGATTATAGAAAGTAGTGGTCACCGTCTGCTGAATACCATCAATGAACTGATTGAGATGGCAAAGATTGAATCGGAACAGACCAGGATGTTGATGTCGGCCATAAATTTAAATGAGGAAATAGAGTCAATTTATAACTTTTTCAAGGCGGAAGTGGAGCAAAAAGGCATCACGTTTACCTACAAGACCGGCTTGCCTGATAACAAGGCGGTCATTCGTTCGGATAGCGAAAAACTTAATTTTATCCTGGTGCATTTGGTAAGTAATGCTATAAAATACAGCAACAAAGGGCAGATTGAATTCGGATATGTGAAAAAAGGGAAAAATCTCGAATTTTTTGTGAAGGATAACGGGGTTGGCATCAGGGATGATCAAAAGCGCATCATCTTTGAAAGATTCAGACAAAGCAACGAGTCACTCACCCGTGACTTCCAGGGAATTGGGCTGGGCCTGACTATCTCTAAAGCTTTTGTGGGCATGTTAAAAGGGAAAATCTGGGTGGAAAGCGAAGATAGCCAGGGCTCAACATTTTATTTTACGATCCCATATAATAATCGTTGGAAAGATGACCTCCTTGTAAACGTAGAAGGTGTCAATATAGATCAAAAAAAGGTTAATATTTAGCATTATGAATCGAATTTTAGCCATAGATGACAATCATGTCAATCTGGATTTAATCAAAGCTGTTTTATCAAAAAGTATCCCGGAGTGTAATGTTTTTACTGCGCTCTCTGGCAAAGAGGGAATTAATCTGGCAAAAGAGGTAAAACCCAATGCTATTTTGTTGGATATTATGATGCCCGAGATGAATGGGTTTGAGGTTTGCGAAGCGCTGAAGAATGATGAGCCCACCCGGCATATCCCGGTGTTACTTGTTTCGGCTTACATGCAGACTTCTCAGGACCGTATAAAGGGTCTGGATATCGGGGCAGAGGCCCTGTTGTCAAAACCATTTGAGAATGCTGAACTGATTTCTCAGGTGAAAGTGTTGCTACGGATCAACAAGGCAGAAGACCTTTTGCGGAAAAAGAACGAAAGCCTTGAGTTGTTCATCAAGAACCAGGCAGAGGAGATAAACAATAATGAAACCCGGTTTTTACAGATTTCGGAATACGCCCACGAATTCTTTTGGGAGGTAGATGTAACGGGAAAATTTACCTACGTCAGCGCTGTCGTTGAAAATATTCTCGGAGAGAAAAGTGAAGAAATTATTGGAAAGAAACATATCTTTGACTTTTTCAGGGTGGTTGGTAAGGATAAGACAAAGAAGACGTTGTCTGATATTTTCCGGAACAGATCCTATTACAATAATGTAGAGATATTTTGTCTGGATAAGGCAAACCGAAAGATATGGCTTACCATCAGCGGGTTTCCCATCTATGATCAGGAGTCGAATTTTATTGGATACAGAGGTGTCACGCACGATATTACAAGACGAAGACTGGCGGAGGAAGAACTGAATAAAAGTCTGCGTCAGATCAAGCAGGATCATAAAAAATTAAAGCAACTGAATGCCGAGTTGGATATGGCGGAGGAAAAAGAACGCAGGAGAATTGCAGAATATTTACATGATGGAATCGGCCAACTGCTTTCTATTGCGCGCATTAATTTATCATCTTTGCAAAATAAAAAGCTCCCGGATGATATTCAGAAAGTTATCGTAAAATCATCGGAGTTATTAAGTGAAGCAATTGTAAGATCGAGGGACCTGACTTATGACCTCAGTCCTCCAATATTGTATGAGCTTGGGTTGATTCCCGCCATCAGGTGGAAATTAAATCAGATCGAAAGTAATTATAAAATACAGACAGCGGTTCAAAGCGAACTCAATAAGATGGACATAAAGAGTGATACGCGTATTTTATTATATCGTATCATCAGTGAATTGCTGGTAAACGTTACCAAACACGCACATGCCAGCTTCGTGGAAGTCAAGATATATGAAGACAAAGAGAATTACTATATTACGGTTGGAGACAATGGAGTAGGTTTTAACGGCCACGCTGAAGCCGTCAAGGCGCAAAAAGACGGCGGATATGGTTTGTACAGCATCAGTGAAAGGCTGGATTCCCTTCAGGGCAAGCTCAACATTGAATCCAAGAACAATGGAGCGAGGGTAACAGTTAGTATTCCCATTTTAAACAACTAAAAAGATGTCAATAAAAGTTCTAATTGCAGATGATCATCAGTTATTTCGCGAAGGCCTGGTCACCTTGCTGTCTGATGATCCGAATATTGAAGTTATCGGACAGGTAGAGGATGGTAAGGAAGCCATCGAACAAGCGAAAAGGTTGGGCCCTGATATTTTAATTATGGATATCGGGATGCCCGTTGTGAACGGGATTGAGGCTACGGGAATTTTAAATAAGGAACACCCGGATGTGAAGGTGATCGGACTGACGATGCATGCTGAAAAGAATTTTGTTAAAGGAATGCTCGAAGCCGGAGCCTACGGCTATTTATTTAAAAATTGTGCTTACGATGAACTGATACTTGCCATCAACACAGTAAGCTCGGGTAATAAATATTTGAGCAACGAGATTACCGATGTGCTGATCCATGAATACATCGGAAAACAAAATGATGTGGAAGCAATAGACCCGATCTTGTCTGAAAGAGAACTGGAGGTGCTGAAGCTCCTGGCAGAAGGGAAATCAAGCAATGAAATTGCAGAACAGTTGTTTGTGAGTGTAAAAACCATCGGCACACACAAACAACATATTTATGAAAAGTTAAATCTTAGTTCCACTGCCGATTTGGTAAAATATGCCATCAAGAAAGGAATTATATCATTGTGGTAAGATAAAGGCTTCTGGTTCAGTGTTTTTTCCGGGGGTATAATATAGATTTCTGTTGAGGTTGAAGCTTGCAATTTCCCTGAAGGGGAAACAGGTTTTTGCCAAAATATCAGAAAATTGAAAGCCAATATCAGCAAATTGCCTATACTCTTGTCCCCAGAGCCTGTGTACTTTTACCGCTGATATTGAGAAACAATGACTTGTTATGAAGAAAACAGTATTTTTTATTTCATTTGTTTTGATATTTCAGCTATTTGCAGGGGTAGCCGTGGGTCAACAAAGCCGCACTACGCATGTTCGTTTTGACCTAAAAATCCCTCCCATAGCACTGATCACTTTTGCTGTTGAAAACAATCAAATAATAAGCCATAGTTTTGCGTTATCCTCCAATCAGGTGGAACAGACGATTACCAAAACAAATGTTGACAAGACCTGGCTTAACTACTCTTCCATAGTAAATCCGGGAAGTACGAATTACATCACCGCCAATATCAGCTCGGGTGTTTTACCTTCGGACGTGACCCTGCATGTTGCTGTGAGTTCTGATGCCGGATCGGGTGCCGGGGCGCTTGGGGAACCGGTGGGCTCAATTAAGCTGACCCATTATCCTCAAAATCTCATCATCAACATTGGGAGCTGTTATACCGGAGCGGGCGTTAACAAGGGCAGACTTCTGAATTATGTCTGGGACAATCCGGAAAGTTATGATTATTATCTTAAATACCTGCATGGTAAGCCGATATCGGTTACCTATACTATAACCTCTCACTAATCAACTAAAAATGAAGGAACGGATCTTGAAGTATGTAGTACTGGGAATTGCTTTGTTGTTTGCCGGTAATTCGTTTGGACAATCTATTATCGTGGGGCAACCGATTAATTCTGCACCAAATAGAGCCTTTGGCGTTGCTTATATTGACTCGAATCACCCGGTCATCACCATGTCTCCCACGATTTCCACGGCCGGCTTTCCGCTTCCTACCCCGTCCAATTCTGATCTTTATCTAAGAACATCCGTTTATCAGAATTGGAGTAACTGGTTTCAAATGGGTTCTATTCGGGCAGAGCTTTCCAGCGGATCGTTACCTCCGGGAACAACGATGACTGCGGTTTCAGCATCCTGCACCACTACCAGCAGCGGAGGGTACAGAGGTACGCCCGTGGGCCTGTTGACACTTTCCAACAGTTATCAGACCTTGGTTACTTCAATTGCAACCAGCTACACGGGTACGGGAGATATGGACGGTTATCAGGTGACCTTTTCGTTAAATCCCAGTAATTATGGTCAGTTGCGAGCCGGCACCTATAATGTTGGAGTCCGTTTCTATATTTACTATTAGCCCATGATCTTAAATAATTTAAAACGAATGGGTAGTGAGAGCGATAATTTGCATGTTATCAGTCGTTCCAATTACGGAGCCAAATTCTATAATAAAAAAGGGCTGTTTCTTATTAAGGAGACTGGCTGATGAAAGCTGAAGAGAAAAACCGGAGATCATGAGAAAGTTAAAAATACTTCTGAGAATTGTGCTGACCGTGACATTTTTAATGTTCTTTCATCCGTTTTTGTTTTCACAAAACAATACCATCACGCAGTCCTTTACCATTGTAGTCCCCCAGGTTATGCTTGTAAATGCGGTGGACGCCAGCGGAAGCCCTAATGCCATAACATTAGAGATGACTACCAGCGCGGCCGGCAGTAAACTGCAAAACGCTACCGGAACGACTTATGCTCAGGTCTCTTCAATTATTGCCCCAGGACAAAATCTCAGAATCCAGGCCAGTTATGACCAAATACCGGTGGGAACAACGCTCCAGGTGACCGGTGCTCTTCCTTCCGGCGGAAACGGGGGCGGTGTTTTTGGTAATTCCAATACGATAACGCTTTCCACAACGGCTCAGGATCTCATTACCGGGATAGGAAGTTGTTATACCAACACGGGGCCCGGTGATGGCTATAAACTAAATTGGCAATTGAGCACGGGTTCCCTGGGAACCTATTCGTCTATTGCTGCAACCTCAGGTTTTTCTACCACAGTTACCTTGACTATCACTACAGGTGGTTGATGGGTCGGTTGGCTTGATAGTTCTTTTTAATGATGTATGTATGAGTGGTTTATGAGCCTCTAATCCTGTCATATCAACGGGATGATCATAAATTAGTCAGGTTCATTACTGATTAAACTTCCTTTTCGAAACCAGTTTATCAGCATTTATGAACTTCATTTCAGGCTTTAGGAACCCCATTTCAGCAGGTTGCCTATTGTTTCACATATAGAAAGCGCCCTAATTTTGCGGTGTAAATGCAAAAAACGCCAAGTTGAATTTAAAAACATTAAAATTGATTATCATGAAAAATCTAAAATTACTCTCAAAAATTGCGATGGCAGGCGCCTTTCTCCTGCTGACTACTCACCTGTTCGCGCAGGGTACTTCTACACAGGAGTTAACCATGGGTATTCCGCAAGTGATGCTTATCAATGCGGTTGATGGTTCCGGAAACGTAGCGGCCGTATCATTACAACTTACCACTACCACCGCTGGTGATGCCATTAACGGAGGGACCGCAACCAGTTATGCACAGGTTTCTTCTATTATTGCCACAGGTCAAACCCGGAATATCACTGCAAGTGTGACCGGTGTCCCCTCTGGAACAACTTTAGATGTGCTGGGTGTTACCCCTTCCAGTGGAAATGGTGATGGAACTTTCGGAAGTTCCGCAGGATCTGTTACACTGGGTACAACTGCTGTGAACGTTTTTACGGGAATCGGTAGTTGCTATACCGGTACAGCCGCAGGAGATGGATATGAATTAGACTGGACCTGGAATGCAGGGGCCGCCGGAACGTATTCGAGCATTGTGGCTACAGGTGGAGCCACAGCCACTGTTACTTTGACAATTACTGCCGGTAGTTAAAAACATTTTTAATTCAACTGTTTGTTATTAAAATGTTTAGGCGTCAGGGGAGCTTTGCTCCCCTGTTTTTAGAAAAAAGTGAATTGCCAACTACCTATTATTTGTTTGATAAATAGTTCTTTGATAAAGGACCCGGTTTTAAGGATGAAAGGTAAAATCCGAAATGGGACAAGAATTAAAGCCGGAACATTCAATGAGAATGAAGAGATGCTGCTATCCACAAGCTCGGTTTTCAGGTTTCACACATCAGTGTTTGTGAAACGAATTTCAGACTTTGTGAACTTTATTTCAGTAGCTTGCTGATTGTCCCGCTGTATTATATGCTCTACATTTGTGAAAGAAAATACAAGAAGTTGAATTAAAAAATTAAATTGAAAAGTCATGAAAATTCTAAAATTACTCTCTAAGATTACGATGGCAGGAGTTTTCCTGTTAATGACGTCAAATTTGTTTGCTCAGGGAAATACTACTACCCAGGTATTGACCATGGGAATCCCTCAGGTAAGCCTGATTAATGCAGTGGATGCTTCGGGAAATACTGCCGCGGTTTCATTGCAACTTACTACTGATGTGGCAGGTACTGCCATTTCGGGTGGAACCGGAACTAGTTATGCTCAGGTTTCATCTATTGTTGCTTCTTCTGCTACCCGGACCATTCAGGCTAACTATGATCAGATCCCTTCCGGTACAACGCTTGATGTTACCGGGGACCTTCCCAACAGTGGTAATGGCGGTGGCGAATTTGGTGCTTCAGCCAATACGGTTACATTATCCACTACTGCACAGGACATTTTTACAGGAGTAGGAAGTTGTTATACGGGTACCGCGCCGTTGGACGGTTATATCCTGAACTGGCAATGGAATGCAGGAGCTGCCGGAGTTTATCAAAATATTGTGGCTACGTCCGGTTCCTCCACCACGGTTACGTTAACAATAACCGCTACAAATTAGAATCAAAAGTTAGAACCAACCATTCTTTTTACAAGTCAATTGCTTGAGGGGCCCAGTGGCCCCTCTTTTTTTTGCTTTTGTATGAAATTTTCTTCCATATTAAATCAAATTATCACCAGAATTGTTAGTAACCCGTGGTTACTTCTGTTTCATACGGGATAAAAAACATCACAAAAAGCGCTTTCTCAACACTAATAATATAATCCAATAAATTAAAAATGAGATAATTACAATTAATTTGAGTTTTGCGAAAATAGAATGAGATGTAACAATTTCGGAATTTTTTTTCCCTGGTGATAAATAATGATGAAAATGAAAAAAATAGCTTGTGAGAGCCGTAATATCTGATATTTTTTTGTATTATTGTGTTTCAGAATCAATAATTTGATAACATGAAATTCAAAAATTTGTTCCTGGCATGTTTCTTGATTTTATTGTTGCCTTTCACATCAAAAGCTTCCGTAGAAGTTGTGGGCAGTTTAAGACATGTTCATAAAGGTGTCGCAGGGGAAGTATACAAGGGCGAGATCAAGATCCAGAATACGGGTGCTACCGATCAGGAAATCAAGGTTTATCAAACGGATTTATTGTATAATTATAAAGATTTTACTTATTACAATACTCCGGTTTCGCAACCGCGTTCCAACGCTAACTGGATAAAATTCAGTCCTAAAACTGCGGTGGTCAAAGCACATTCTTCCATGTATCTCCAGTACACGGTTACCATTCCCAACAGTGATACCCTGAAGGGGACTTACTGGAGTGTTCTGATGGTTGAAGGAGTTTCTCCTATCGAACCTTCTCAGTCGGGTCAGGTAACTATTAATACGGTGATACGGTATGCCATTCAGATCGTCACCGATATGAAAAATCAGGGTGAGGGAAGACTGGTGTTTATGAAACCTACGTTGGTAAAAGAGGGCAATGATTTGTATTTAGCTGTAGACCTCGAAAATAAAGGTGATCATTATATTGCACCGGATGTGTCTATCAAGCTATTTGATAATGAAGGTAATCTGGTCAAGGAGTTGACTGCGCCCAGGAAAGGAGTCTTTCCCACCTGTTCGACGCGGTTCCGGTTTAATCTTAAAGGAATTAAATCGGGCCAGACTTATCAAGCGGTCATCGTTGCACAAGGAGAAGGTCAGGATGTTTTCGGGTTGAATTATTCACTCTATTTCTAGCTGGTTCATAAAGCAAAGAATCAACTGAATTCCCGTAGATCATTTGTACTTTTCTAAGAACTTAACCTAAAGTTTTTAAACCATTCTATGTAAATAAATTAGAACGTCTGTAAATGTGGAAAAGGATTTCAATATTTACATTGAGCCTCTTAGTGTCCCTTGTTGTTTTTGCCCAAAATGGCGCGTTAGAAATACGGTTGGTTAATAATAAGGAAATTAGCTTGAATCCTGGTTCTACTTTCTGTGTTGCTGTTATGCTGAGCAACTATACCCATTCTGATAAAGAGTTTCATCTTAAGATTCGAGCACCGAAAGGTTGGAATCAGATTATGGATTATTCTTCTGAAGCGGTTAGCGGTTCCACGAAAAAACTAAAAATTTTTAGCTTTTATTCCCCCGACAATGCAAAAGTGGGCGATTATAACATCTACATCGATGCGTATGACAATGAGAATAATACAAAAATTGGGACAGCAGTTGTTCCGGTATACATCAAACCAAAATATGAAATCCTGACAAAAACCATGAATCCACCGGTTTATGTTTTCTCGGGGGACACGTTAAGTGTGCGATTTTTGCTGCAGAATTCTTCTAATGTTCGTACGACACTCAAGACCACCGTTGTGAACAACAGGGTTTCCGAAACCAGAGATATTACCTTACCTGCCGATGCATCTCAGGTGATTCGTATTTTTGTGACAACACAAAAAGATATCCAGACTTTAACCAATAGTACGGTAAAATTGACGGCTTCTGTTCTGGGGGCACCGCAGATTAGCAGCATGAGTTCCTGTACTTTTAAAATTATTCCCTCGGAAAAGGTCAAATTCGACGCCTACAACCGGATACCCCTGAGGATATCAGGGCTTTTTGCCACCAACAATCCTCATGGCGACAGAAGTTTCGGCTACATGTACAACATCGAGGGAGGGGGCGCCCTGGCTCCGGGAGAGAAAAAAAGAGTCTACGTACATTTCAGGGGACCTAACCGCCAGGGAAACCCGGTGCTGGGCCAAAATGATGTCTATACGGTTAAATTTTCTTCCCCAAAAACAGAACTTATTCTTGGTGATAATAGTTTCTCACTGACACAGTTGACGGAAGGCAACCGGTTGGGACGCGGGGTGAGTTATGAACATAAATTCAAAAAAATCAAACTGGGAGGCTTTGTGAACTTTCCTCGGTTTTATCCCTCTTTGAAAAGGGTAATTGCTGCTAATGCCGGCTATTTCTCCAGTGACAAGTTTAATCTGAATCTGAACGTACTCAACAAAACGTTTGTCTCGGACAGCTCAAACATGCTGCTGTCGGTCTCCGGAAAGATTAAGCCCTTTTCCTGGAATAATATCAATTTCGAGTATGCTACCGGAAGTGCAAAAGGAAAAATGACCAAAGCTTTTAACTTCGAATTTAAAATACGTCACAAATCCTATAGTTTATTTGTCAATTATACCCGCGCTGATCCTGATTTTTCAGGGTATGTGAGCAATACAGAGTTTGTCTCCTCAGGATTTAGCATTTCCTTGTTGAAAAAATTGAACCTGTCGGCAAATTATTTCTTTAATCATACCAACATGGCGCTGGATACCATGTATGCCAATGCCCCTTACAGTAAGAATTTGATTTTTTCGTTGGGTTATGGTTTTTCAGCCAACACCATGCTAAGCCTGAGTGTCAATAAAACCACCATGGAGGACATGAGCACGCCCAAGCAATTTTACTACGGCGATTTTATGGGACAGGTCTCTTTTGCCACCCGCATCAAACGTATTGGAATAAGCTTCTACGGCTCACTGGGGAAGACAACCAATTATCTGACGCCTAAGGGGGATGAGCTAGCGACGAAAACAACCATGAATTCTAACCTATCGGTTCAGTACAAAATTAACAACCATATTGATTTTACGAGCTTTATCAGTTACCTGGGAGGGCAGCAGTTCATAAACAAGAGTTTTAAGCGATATCTCTACGGAGGGACTTTTAATGCTTCCTGGAAGAATAAATTTAAAATCTCACTGCAGTACCAGAATAACTATTCGCTTCAGGAACTTTACAAAAACAGGAGCCTGGTTGGCTTTGACGCACATTACATGTTGACCAAACACGATGAAATCGGGGCCAATCTGAACTATATCCTCATGAGTAATTCGGTGAACAAAACACAGATCGCGGCAAATGTGGTTTTCACCCATGCGCTTAATTTTCCCAGTTCAAAGAGAAAGGATGTGGGAAATCTCCACGGGCGGATTGTTAATGACAGCGTGGATAATATCAGAGGGCTGCGGGTTACGCTGGCCGGGAATGTGCTGTATACGGATAAAAAAGGGGAGTTCGATTTTCAGAACGTAAAAGTAGGTACCCATTATTTGTTTGTGGATGCTTCCACCGCCGGGTATGATGCCATTGCCGCCCGGCCGGGACCTTACAAAATTGACATCGTCCCGGGGAAAACCGTGAATTTTGAACTGAAGATGACGCGTGCCGGGATAATCAAGGGAAAAGTAACGGTTAAAAAGGACAATTCGTTGACCAACAAGGGATACGTGGGCGTAAAGAAACAACTGAAACGGCTCATTGTCGAGGTGAATGATGGAAACGAAGTGTTCAGGTCCTATACCAATGCGGACGGCACTTTTAGTTTTACCGACCTTCGACCGGGGGCTTGGAAAGTAAAGGTTTACAAAAAAGGAATTCCCGACGGATATGAGCTTGAAACCAGTGAATTTAATGTAAATTTGGCTTCGGAACAGACGAAATTTATTTCCGTCGTGGTAAAGAAAATCTATCATAAAATACAGTTCCAGCAGGCGAGCTGGTAAGTTGTGGGAGACGGGAAGTAAGACAGACATGAAGATGCTAAAATCGATATCGGCAATAGTTTTTTTTGTTTTTGTTTGTGCGGGTAGCTATGCGCAGAATACTTTTTCGGTCAGTAACATGAATCCGCATTACATGGATCTGAATCCTGATAATTACGAAGGAAACACAAGAATCATAACATATCAATATTCACAGTGGATAAACTACACCACGTTGGTGGACCAGTACGAGCCTGCATCATTTTCCATCTCCGTCCAAATGGTTCCGGTACGCGAGCCCAGAGGACTTGAGCTGGTGGCAGAGGCCGGGGCTTATAAGGGTATTAGCAAGGGGACGGTTGGAATTCCAACCGGATTAAAATCCGTCAGCCCGGGAGCCGCACATGTGCTGATCGACAACATCACGACCAGTTTTACGGGATCGGATCAGGGGGTGGGACATCAGACTTTCCTGAAATTTTCGGCCCCTTATCGCCACGTCAGCGATACGGCTTCCTATAAGGTGAGCATAGTCTATACACTTGCACAATAAATTTTTTAAAACTCAAATGATCAGAATTTATGGCTGGATATAAAGAAACAACAAGACAGAAAATGATTTCCATGATGTATCTGGTCTTGTATACTTTATTGGCACTGAATGTTTCCAAGCAGGTGCTGGATGCTTTTGTTGTTGTCAACAAGAGTATTGAGGTCACCAATAAAAATCTTTCCCAAAGGCTGGACGATATTTACAGCGGTTTTGAAAAAGAATATCAGTTTAATCCGGGCAAAGTAAAACCTTATTGGGAGAAAGCAAAACAGGCCAGGGCTCTTTCCAGCGATCTCCTGAATTATATCAATCAGGTAAAGGATCAGGTGATTTCGAAGACCGAACGGATCCCGATTGATTCTGCAAAAGTGGTGCCGGTAAGAAATCTTAGCCGGAAAGACGATTATGAAACACCGACCAATTTCTTTTTGGGGAATACCGATGACGGAAAGTCGGGGATGGCCATAAAATTGAAAAGTAAAATCGATGATTTTCGTAAAAACATGCTCAATCTGGTGGACAAATCCCAATTCAGAGATATCAACTCCAATCTATCAACTTCGGGTCCCTACTACAATGCCGATAACCAGAAACAAAACTGGCAGTTGCATTTTTTCTACAATACGATCCTGGCCGCGGATATTACCATTCTGAACAAATTCCGGTCGGATGTTTACAATGCCGAGTATGAGGTACTCGATTATTTGTACAAGTCCATTGGAAAAGGGAATTTCAAATTTGATAAAATTGAGGCCAAAGTGCTGCCCAACAGTAATTTTGTGTTTTTAGGCGATAATTATAGAGCGGAAATAGTGGTGGCAGCTTATGATACAAGTTCGGGCCCGAAGGTTTATTTTATGAACGGCGTCGACTCCCTGCCTGCCGATCAATATCAGGAAGCCACCCTGTTGAGCGGCCAACCGGGAAAAATGATGATCGATGTGCCTGCCCGGAAACTGGGTGTTAATAAATACGCGGGTTTTGTAAGGGAGAGATCTGCTACAGGTGCGATAACCGATTACCATTTTAGCGGCGAATACATTGTTTCCAGGCCCTTGCTTTCGGTTTCGCCGAAAAAGATGAACACATTTTATATCGGTGTCAGTAATCCGGTTTCGATAGCCATCGCCGGGATTCCTGCCCAATATCTGATACCGACCATCTCCTGCGGAACCATCAAAAAAGATCCTTCGGGCAATGACTGGGTCGTTGACATCCCTCCGGGGAACAAATTGGCGCTTATTAAAGTGTATGCCATTATCAATGGCGAAAGGCGTCAACTGGGATCGAAAATGTTCAGGGTCAAGAAACTGCCCACCCCGATTGCCACCATTGGCGGCAGGAGTTCCGGCGGAGTCGACAAAGAAATTATGCTGGCGGCGGGAGCGCTGGTGCCACGGATGCCCGATGATTTCGAATTTGACCAGACCTTTTCTATCTCTTCTTTTACCATGACGCTTCAACGGGGCTGGCAGGTGTACCATTACAACTCCAACAACGAATATCTTACGGTGGAGATGAGGGACCAGATCAAGAGAACGAACCGGGGCATGAATATTATTTTTGAGAATATCATCGCCCGCGATCCCAATGGCATCAACCGAAAACTGGCCCCCATTATTCTTACAATCGAGTAGAATTGTTCCCAGGCGACCCTGGCTGGATATAAGAATTCCTGTTCCCCGGGTTTAAAAATGAGCAGTTGATAGGAAAAGATGCCGTTTTTTCTATGATAAATGGCTGAATCCAAAGGATTTTGTATATTTACCTTCATAAAGCCAAACCTTGATTTTATGAAAGTCAATCCTTTTTTAAAAATCGGAGTACCGATTGTCTTCTCGGCATACGTGATCCTTTATATCATATTGATTCCCAGCAGTTCCGGTCAAACGCCCGATGCTTTTGTTGTTGTCAATGACAATATAGTTTTTGCAAATAAAAATTTTTCACAAAGACTTCAGAATATTTATAGCGATTTTGAGAGCGCGCATGAATCGGATCCGGGGAAATTAAATCCTGACTGGGAAAAGGCAAAACAGGCCCGGAAATTATCAAACGATCTGTTGAACTATCTGGAAGAAGTAAGAAACCGGGTAATCGCCAAAACGGAAAAGATCCCACTGGATTCTGCTAAAGTGATATCGCCCGGGAGCCTCAAAAACTGGGACAATTATGAAATTCCGACCACATTCTTCCTGGGGAATTCGGATGATGGCGGGTCGGGCGTCGCGATAAAATTGAAAACTAAAATTGATGATTTTCGGAATCAGATGTGTGCCCTGGCAGATAGGTCCAGACTAAAAGATGTCGATTCCCTGCTTTCCACTTGCGGCCCCTATTTCGATGCAGCGGGCCACAAACAAAACTGGCAGCAGCACTCTTTTTACCACACAGGTCTTATGGCAGACATCACGCTGCTGAATACAATCAGATCAGAGGTCTATAGTGCAGAATATGAAGTTGTAAGCATGCTTTACAAATCTTCGGGAAAAAGAGACGTCCAATTCAATAATACTCAAACCAGGGTCCTGCCCGAAAGCAATTTTGTTATTTTAGGTGACGAGTATAAGGCGCAGGTATTTGTTCCGGCTTCCGATAAAAACCAGCGTTTGAAAGTTTATATTATGTGCGGCGTGGATTACCTGCCGGTAAATAAGTTTAAACAGGCAACACAATTAAGCTGCAAAGCGGGAAAGGTCATGATCCATTTCCCAACAAGAAAAATCGGAGTGAATAAATTTGCCGGCTTTGTGCGGGAAAAAAATCCAAACAGCAAAACAATTGATTATCATTTTAGTGGCTCGTTCACCGTTTACAAGCCGCTGCTGGCAGTTTCGGCAACAAAAATGAACATCTTTTATACCGGCATCAGGAACCCGGTTTCCATTGCCGTGTCCGGAATTCCAACCCAGGATCTGGTTCCGGCCATTTCATGCGGAAGCATACAAAAAAATCCCGAAGGAAATAACTGGTTAGTGAATATTCCGCCCGGGAATAAGTTGGCCCTTGTTCAGGTTTATGCCAACATTGACGGCGAAAAACGACAGCTGGGTTCGCAAATGTTCAGGGTAAAAGAACTTCCTTCCCCGTATGCAACAATCGCCGGGAGAAGGTCCGGCAGTGTGGACAGTAAAATTTTGCTGGCTGCCGGCGCCCTTACCTTGAGAATGCCGGATGATTTTAACTTCGACGAGACTTTTACCATCAGTTCTTTTACCATGACAATTCCGCGGGGGTTTCAGGAGGATCACTTTAAATCAAAAAATGCCTACCTGACGCAAGAAATGAGAGATCAGATCAAAAGGACCAATGCGGGCCAAATCATAATTTTTGAGAATATCATGGCCCGTGACCCCAGTGGGATCAATCGGAAACTGGCTCCTGTCAGTTTGACCATCGAATAACCGTTTCTGTTGTCGTTGCTTACGGATGATTCTCAGGTTTCATGGCGCTAAAGCAATAATAACGGATCAGGTCTTTCCGGTAACAACGATGAAGAGCCCAACCTGATTCAGGATGGCGACGTGAAAAATGATATTTGGTGGGGTAGAAGATCGAGTATAAAGGAATTGTTGCAATTCCCCAGAATGCCAGCCGGTACATATGCTGAACGGATTTCCTGATATGATCTGTAAAATCCTCGGCCAGGATGGCACCAAACCCTTCCTGCTCCAGTTTTCCGGAAGTCTCCGGAACATCATCCAAACCACTGACAGCCCATCGGTGCAACCACCAGTCCAGTGATTTACGGTTCTCAGGCTTTTTCCCCTTTTCAGAGAGGTAATAATCCAGGATGACGAGTTTCCCGCCGGGTCTCAGCAGGCGAAAAGCCTCTTTGTAAAAAGCTGCTTTTTCCTGAGCATGACAGATACTTTCAATGCCATAAATCAGGTCAAAACTTCCGTCAGGAAAGGAAGTATCCGCAAAATCCTGCACGGAAAGTCGCACCTTTTCTTCTAATCCGGCCTCGCGGATATAGCGCTTTCCCTGTTCTACTTGTATTTTGCTTAAAGTAATACCTTCCACACCACAGTGATAATTCTTTGCCATGTACATGGCGGTGCCGCCTACTCCGCAGCCGGCATCCAGAATTTGAGCGTTTCCTGTATTTGAAAGGAACCCGGCAACTTTTTCGTTGGCATTCTGGATGGCGTCATGCAGATTTTTGGTGTCGTGATACCAGAGGCCAAGGTGCAGGCCCTTGCTTTTGTTCAGCTGCCACCCCACCTTGTAATGCATTAGAGTGTGGTTGTAGTAAGTCGCAATCTCCTTATTTGAGAACATAGGTATGTTGTTTTACGCTTAAATATCATTTGTCGCGCGAGGCTTCGACGTTGTCAAAATTAATGATATATCTGTTGAAACATTGCTTTCAGTAGAATTCCATGAATAAGGATATCCCAGGCGGATGAAACTAACATCTTTTGTATTTTTATAAGCTTTTAAGCAAATAAATAATGAATTATGAAGCCAGTTTTTTCTTTCCGGATAACCGTGATTTTGTTTTTTGCCTTGATACTTGCCGCATGTTCTGATTATCACAAAAAACAAGGTGTTTTATTTCAGACCTCCACCATCAACGCTTTGCTCCAGGGAGATTATGACGGAACGATGACATTCGGTCAGCTGAAACGACATGGTAATTTCGGGCTGGGAACCGTCAACACCTTGAACGGGGAAATGGTAGGCCTGGATGGAAAGTTTTATCAGGTCAGAACTGACGGTAAAGCTTACCTGATCAGCGATACCATGAAAACACCTTTTGCGGAAGTAACTTTCTTCAAGCCGGATACCATCCTTTCGTTGCAGGATTCCATCAACAGTTTTGCACAACTGGAATCTTATCTCGATCGGTTACTGCCTACGCCGAATATTTTTTATGCTTTTAAAATTACGGGCCGTTTTGATGACATAGAAACGCGGAGTGTCCCGCAACAACACAAGCCTTATCCTTTGTTGACAGACGCGGTTAAGCATCAGGCTACTTTTGAATTTCACAATGTGGAAGGAACAATGGTGGGATTTCGTTGCCCTGCTTTTGTGAAGGGGGTTAACGTTCCCGGCTATCACTTTCATTTTATCACCGGGGACCGGAAGGCCGGAGGGCACATGCTGGCCTGCAAGTTTTATAAAGCCAGTGTGGCGATAGAATATCTGTCGCGTTTTAAGATGGATTTGCCCCGTACGTCCTCGTTTTATAATTTGAATTTGAACCAGGAAAAGACCCGGGAATTGGAAAAGGTAGAGAAGAAGTAGCCCGCTAGTAAACTTTATGGATGTCGGCTATTATGAGCGGGTCTTTTATATGTTCAGCGTTCCGCAGAAAATGCTGTTTGAAATGGCATCTTCCGAGTAGTTCCCCAGGAGCACTTTCTGCTGTATAAACACCAGGTAACAGGCAATTTGTTTTCCCATAAAACCTGACGAAAGCGTGAGGATCGCCCCACCATCGCTTCGGCGTGCCGCATCGAGTTTATAATCTGCATCGCGGCTGTCGAGGCTGCGGACCACCAGCAAAACTTTGTCGTTCGGCTTGGCCGGCAAGGTTATTTCCGCCGTATTCCAGAAGAACTTTATGGAGTCATTGGACACCAGTTTGACGATGGCTCGGGTGGCGCCCGGTAAACGTCCCCGGCTCACAAGAAACATGGAAGGGGTTACTTCAATATTGGGGTAACTGCCACTCAATGCGTTTTTGATGTTGTAGGACATAGCCGCATTGTAGGCTGATTTGTCAGCGGTGAAAGCTCCGTACCCAATCCTGAGAAACTCTTTTAATGGCTTAATATAATTCTGTGTTTTTACAAACCGCATCCGTTGTGCCATTTGCGCTTCCGTGTTGGGGTGTTTTACGTGGGCAGGACGCGTACGCACATAATATGTGTCCTTCCACCTGCAACCCACGAGGTTGCCGACCTTTCCCGTAAAAGGTCCCTGAATGTTGTTGCTTTTCATTCTTGCCATATTTTCCTGTTTTGCCGGTGAATATATTAATACCAAAGATATACATAAATCATAGATATTGCGTATCCTGTTTTTAGCTTCTTCTATTTTTTTCGAATATAAAAAGGAAGAAGATACATAGAAAATACGAATTAAGCACGAAGAAAATTAAGTCATGGTATCTGTTTGATACGCACCAGGGAATTAGAAAGGGCGAAAAAATTTCATGTGATGCCGGATAGAAATATTTTAATGAACTATGGTTTAATATGATAAATTATGTTAAAATAGTATGTTATGGACAGATAACAAATTAGCTTCTTATCAAACGAGTATTCCTCTTTTCTATCTTTGCAAAGAAATTAAAGGGACAACCTATGAACAATCAGAATAAAACAAATTTCGACGAAAGAGCTGCCAACTGGGATGTCAGGCCGCAACAGATTACCATGGCCAACGGGGTGGCAGATACCATGATACGTGAATTGAACCCGACTTCAGATATGAGCGTAATGGATTTCGGATGTGGTTCCGGTCTGGTGACCATGCGGTTTCAGCCTTTGGTAAAAAAAGTCGTTGGGGTGGATAGTTCAAAAGGCATGCTGGAAGTTTTTCAGGACAAGATCAATAAGTTGGGATACGAAAATGTCACGGGCCTGCTGGCAGATCTGGAAGAAGAAGACCCGATTGAAGGAAAATTCAATCTCATCGTGAGCAGCATGGCTTTTCATCATGTAAGGAAATTACCCGAATTGCTCAGGCGGCTTTATGACCATCTGGTCCCCGGCGGCAGTATCGGCATCGCCGACCTGGATCAGGAAGACGGTACTTTTCATAGTGACAATACCGGCGTTGTTCATTTTGGCTTTGAGCGCGAAATGCTGAAGAAACTGTTGGAAGAAGCCGGTTTTCACGATGTGAAAGCCGTCAATGCCACCACGGTGGTCCGTGAAAGAGAAGACAAGGGGAAACGGGAGTATTCGATTTTCCTGATGACGGGGAAAAAATAAACACAATTCAATACACAACTGTAGCACTTGTGCCACAGTTAAACCATAATAATTGAAATTTCAGGAGAATTTTAATCTCCTGAATTACTTTTAGCTTTCCGCATTCCCGGCAATAAACAGGGCTGCAGCTCCCAGACCGAAGTCCTTCAGCAACATCGTCATAAATAACTGTGATTCCTGCCCTCCGTGCAGCATGCCCGGCAAATGGATGGTCAGAATGAAGATGAGCATCAAGACAGAAAGGAGGATCATCGCCAATTTGACTTTTACGTTGATGAACAAGCTGATAGCGGCCATTACCAGGGCCAGCCCTACCAGATAAATAAAGAAAGTGTGAAATGGCAGAAACGAAGGAACGGCTCCTGCCATTTTTCCACCGGCAATAAAATGATGGATCCCGAATACTAAAAACGGTATACCAAACAGGATCCGTCCGATTTGAGACAAAACTTTATTTTTCATGACCTTTCTTTTTGGTGATACAATATTAGCAAATGGAAAGGGGAAAAAATAATTTTTTAAGGTTAATTAAGATTTCAGATAACCCGTTGCTGAGATGAAACAGACTTAACTCCCGACTTTTATAAAAGAAGAAACCCCTCTCTTTTAGGGTGAGAGGGGTTTCGGTTGAATAGGATTGGACCTATTTCAGAAGGATCATTCGTTTGGTAGTAGCGTATCCGTTCAAGGTCAGTCGGTAAAAATAGAAACCTGGTTTCAAACCTTTGGCC
>CAYWBO010000016.1:0-45888 GCA_964456625.1 uncultured Lentimicrobiaceae bacterium
AATAAAAGGACATTTAAACAATAATAAGCGAGATAGAATGAAGCAATTTATGGATGAAGATTTTCTGTTGAGAAGTAAAACTGCACAGCGGCTTTATCATGAATATGCAGAAAGTATGCCCATTATCGACTTTCACAACCATTTGTTGCCGCATGAAATTGCCGAGAACAAAAGGTTCGAAAACATAACCCAACTGTGGCTTTACGGGGATCATTATAAATGGCGGGCAATGCGGTCGAATGGAGTGGATGAGAAATATTGCTCGGGGGATGCCGGTGACTTTGAGAAATTCATGAAATGGGCCGAAACGGTGCCCAGAACTATTAGGAATCCTTTGTACCACTGGACGCATCTGGAACTCAAAAGGTATTTCGGTATCAATGAATTGCTCAACAAAGACACCGCAAAAAGCATTTACGAAAGAACACGCGAACAGATCACATCCGACGACTTTTCAGCTCAGTCGTTGTTGTTGAAGATGAATGTTGAGGTCGTTTGCACCACGGACGATCCCATGGACACGCTGGAGAATCATATAAAGCTCTCCAAGACCGATTTTGCCTGTAAAATGCTCCCGGCCTGGCGGCCGGATAAGGCAATGTATGTTTCCGATCCGGAAGTCTTCAACGAATATGTTGACCGTCTTTCGGCAGTGACAGGAAAGGACATTGCAGATTTTCAATCTTATCTGGATGCTCTCAAAGAACGTCATGAGTTTTTTGACAACATGGGCAGCAGATTATCCGATCACGGAATTGAGAATTTCTTTGCAGAATCCTACACTGAAAAGGAAATCGGGACCATCTTTATCAAAATCAGGAACGGAAACGCATTGACCTGCGAAGAAGCAAACAAGTTTAAATCGGCCATGCTTTATGAACTGGCCGTAATGGATTATGATACAAACTGGGTTCAGCAATTTCATGT
The DNA here is from genome assembly GCA_964456625.1 of uncultured Lentimicrobiaceae bacterium. Lineage (GTDB taxonomy): Bacteria > Bacteroidota > Bacteroidia > Bacteroidales > F082 > Sulfidibacterium. The sequence continues at coordinate 928 of CAYWBO010000016.1, forward strand.
GGGTGCGCTGCGGAATGCGAATTCCAAAAGATTTGATGAAGATGGGCCGGACAGAGGCTTCGATTCCATCGCAGATCCTTTGGTGGCAAGGCCGATGGCTTCGTTTCTGGACAAACTTTCGCGGAATGATGCTTTGACCAAAACGATCCTTTATAATCTCAATCCCAGGGATAATGAGGTATTTGCTACGATGCTGGGAAATTTTCAGGATGGAAAGACACCGGGAAAAATTCAGTGGGGAGCTGCATGGTGGTTCCTCGATCAAAAAGACGGGATCACCGCTCAGTTGAATGCCCTTTCCAATTTGGGATTATTGAGTCGTTTTGTGGGGATGCTCACCGACTCGAGAAGCCTGCTTTCTTTTCCGCGTCACGAATATTTCAGAAGAATATTGTGCGATTTGATCGGGCAGGATGTGGAAGACGGACTCATCCCCAACGATATGAATCTATTGGGCAATATGGTGAAAGACATTTGTTATAATAATGCAAAGGAATATTTTGGCTTTTAGATTGTTGTATAAACATTAAAACAGTAAAAAGTGAGTAAGGTAATTACTTTCGGAGAACTTTTGTTGCGGCTGACCACCCCGGGCAATCAGCGATTCGGGCAGGCTGCATCCTACACGGCAAATTTTGGAGGAGGGGAGGCTAACGTGGCTGTTTCGCTGGCCAATTACGGTAATGAGGTCAAATTTGTTACGCGCCTTCCCGAAAACGACATAGCTGATGCAGCCATAAAAGAAATGAGAGGCCTTGGTGTTGACACGAGCGCTATTCTTCGCGGAGGCGAACGGATGGGAATTTATTTCCTGGAAACAGGAGCTGTCAGCAGGCCCAGTAAAATAATCTATGATCGCGCCGATTCAGCCATTTGTCAGGTGACACCGGATATGTTTGACTGGGATCAGATTTTTGAAGGTGCCGAATGGTTTCACTGGACCGGTATTACGCCTGCCATCTCAAAAGGAGCGGCGGAAACCTGTCTGGAGGCTATTAAAGTTGCCAACGCCAAAGGGATTACAGTTTCCACGGATTTGAACTACAGAAAAAACCTGTGGAACTATGGCAAAACACCTTTGGAGGTGATGCCCGAAATGGTAAAAGGTTGCGATGTGATTCTGGGAAATGAGGAAGACGCTGCCATGACCCTGGGTATTAAACCGGAAAACATGGATCTCCATTCAGGAACGATCAGTGGGGAAGATTATTTACCGGTGTCTCAGGAAATTATGAAAAGATTTCCCAGGTGTAAACTCGTAATCACCACGCTGAGAGGCTCCGTGAGTGCGAACCATAATTCATGGTCAGGGGTGTTGTACGACGGTAAGAAGTTGTATCAGGCGCCCACTTACCAGATTACCAATATTATTGATCGTGTGGGAGGCGGAGATTCTTTCATGGGAGGACTCATCTACGGTTTACTGACTTATGCAAATGATTTCCAAAAAGCGCTGAATTTTGCGGTGGCGGCATCTTGTCTCAAGCATACGATTCCGGGCGATTTTAATCGCGTCAGTGTTGCAGAAGTGGAGAAACTCATGAATGGAGATGCATCCGGCAGGGTGATGCGATAATAAATTATTAAATAATTAAAGTTATGTCCAAATTCACACGTTTAGCTGTCCTTCAGGTATTTATCGATACGGGGGTGGTTCCGCTGTTTTATCATAAAGATGCCGAAACAGTAAAAAAAGTTGTAAAGGCCTGCTATGATGGCGGTGCACGGGTGTTTGAATTTACCAACAGAGGCGATTTTGCCCATGAAGTTTTCTCGGAAGTCAACAAGTGGGCTTATTCCGAATGCCCGGAAATGATGATGGGCGTTGGCTCTGTTGTGGAACCGGGGACCGCCTCTCTATACATGCAGTTGGGAGCCAGTTTTGTGGTCTCTCCATCTTTGAATATGGAGATGGCAAAGGCCTGCAACCGCAGGAAGATAGCCTGGATTCCCGGATGCGCTACTTTGACGGAAATTCACCAGGCCGAAGAGCTGGGTTGTGAGATTGTAAAGATCTTCCCGGGCGAAGCAGTGGGAGGCCCGTCATTTGTCAAAGCCATCCTGGCACCCAGCCCGTGGACGCGGCTGATGCCCTCCGGAGGGGTTTCCCCTACGGAGGAAAATTTAAAAGAATGGTTTACGGCAGGAGTAGCATGCGTGGGCATGGGTTCCAGGCTGATTCCGAATTCGCTGGTGGTCGACGGGAATTTTGATGCCATTCGGGATCAGGTCCGTAAGGCGGTAAGCCTGATACAAAAGATCCGGGGAGGTATTTAAAGGAAATTTGTTCCCGGAATAGGGAATCAGAACATTACATTGGAAGCGATGAGATCAGGCAAGGAAGCTAACTGCGCTGGTCAGAAAAAGGATTTTCACACTATTTTTCAGTGGTTAAGAAACAACCGAATCCTGGGTAGTTTGCCCTATGATCTGAAAAGTAAGAAGTTCTGGAATTTTAAGTGAATAATAGAATAAGGTAAGAATTTTACTATGAAATTAGATAAATATAGTATAGGGATTGGAGATCGTTTTGCGCTGGAAGGAATCGCGCAGTTGAAAGCCGTGATGAAAGCGCAGCAGGATGGGCTGGAAATATCTCCAGTATGGAACAAATCAAACCGAGAGCATCTGATTGTTAAGTCGCTTCCTTCCGATGTACGCAAGGAAGCAGACCATGCGGTAGAAACTCTGGGTTTTACTGGGAAATATTTTGTAGATGCGGATCATATTACTCTAGAAACAGTCACGCCGTTTGTGGAAACGGCAGATTTTTTTACCCTGGATGTCGCCTCTTTTATAGGAAAAAGTGTTGAACCGCACGAAATTGATGCTTTCGTTCAGTCCTGTGAAAAGTATATTGGCCCCCTGACAATACCTGGTATTGATCATCCGTTAGTCATCACGGCTGAACTGGTTTCGGGCATTGCAGGAAATTTTTTGGCTTCGATGATGCAGGTATCCTTGATCTATCAATTTTTGAGTGCGTCAAAAGGAGAGGGTAACTTCATAACCGAGGTGTCTATGGATGAAGTGAGTAAGCCGCAGACTCCTGTTGAACTCTTATTTGTCCTGAAGATGCTGGCAGATTTGGAAATTCCTATTCAGACTATTGCACCAAAATTCACCGGAAGGTTTAATAAAGGTGTGGATTACCAGGGAGACCTGGATCAATTTGCCAGGGAATTTGAGGAAGATATTTTGGTTTTGGATTTTGCCATCAGGGAGTTTGGACTTCCTGAGGAATTAAAGCTCAGTATTCACTCCGGCAGTGATAAATTCTCGATTTATCCTATCATGGGTGAAATCATCAGGAAATATGATAAAGGGCTGCACCTGAAAACAGCCGGAACCACGTGGCTCGAGGAAGTGGTGGGACTGGCTTCCGCCGGTGGCCGTGCCCTGGAGGTGGTTAAAATGATCTACGCAGAAGGTCTAAAGCAAAGAGAAAAACTTGCTGCCCCTTATTCTGACGTAATTGATATCGACCCGGCCCGTTTGCCTTCTGAAGAGGAGGTGAACGGTTGGGACAGCGAGAAATTTGTTAATACCCTGCGTCATATTCAGGAAAACCAGGATTACAACCCCAACTTCCGCCAGCTGATCCATATCAGTTATAAGATCGCAGCCGAAATGGGGGCATCGTTTTTGGACCTTTTGCAACAGCATTCAGAAATTATCGGGGCCTGTGTGGAGGAAAATATTTACGAACGCCACATCAAAAGGCTGTTTGCTGAAGAATTCCCGTCGCAGGATCAAAACAGGTTCCACACAACCTTTAACCGAAGAAAATAAACCGCTCACTGTCTGTGAACGATTGGCTTTACGGTTTTTCTATGAATTTCCTTTAACACTTTAAAGGGGAACCTATCAGAAAAATTTGTCCTGAAACGTAAATCCGAAGGGGCTCTCTAAAATCACATGATAAGATTTAGATAGCCCCTGATCAGGATAATTATGAGAAAATTTACAAATACTCCCTCTCTGCGTATCGAAAGTTGCCTGTTAGACCGGCCCCTGAATCATTTAGGAACGCGATTTTTGAAATTTAATTTATCAACAGGTTAAATTCGATTTTGTTGCGTATTTTCGAACATTTTCCTTAAGTTCGCTACGGAAGAATATTTCTAACGATCTAAAAAAGCAGGGGGACAGTCTAAAAAGCGTACCAGAATTTAAGGCTGCCCCCTGACCCATCAATAAGTGAAATTTAATGGCCCTTTAATTTATTTATTTCGTTGTTTTCAATCATTTCTCACCTATTTGAAGAAGCATTAAAACAGTATGGGTTATGGTCGCTCTCACGAATAAGCCTCAGAAAGGAATAAGAACTTAATTTACAGAGATTGTACCTTTTTTGATAGTTCGTAAACCCCTTAAAGCCAAAGGCTTCTTGCTCTATGCTTTCCTCCCTCTATCAATGATCATTTAATATATTATTTCACACTTCAGTGTTTGATTCAACGCTTTTTTTCCGGTAGCGATGATAGCCGTCTTTTCTTCCGGGTTGTATTCAAATGTGATCCTTTGCCCGTTCAGCTTCATCGCGCTGGGCCGGTTGTCGACATGGAAAACAAGTTTCCAGGTTCGTTGTGCAGGCATTCCCTGATAATTGCCTTCAATGGGGTGGATCGTTAATGCTCCCTGACGGGTACCGGTCTCGTTCCATTCCATCTGTGTTGAAGCATATCCGCCTTTCAGATAATCGTTACTGGTTCCGTCGTCTTCGATCAGGGTAAAACGGCCGTGGCTGCCCGGGTAAACATTCACCGTCAGGGTATCATTGTTTCCCTTTTCAATGGAGGATGCATAATTTCGCATTGGGATAATGGAACCTTGTTTTACGAACAAAGGAATTTGTTCCAGGGGCGCCTTTACGATCTGGTCCGTATCCCCCTGCAACGATTCACCGGTCCAGTAGTTGACCCATCTGCCTTCCGGCAGATATACGGTACGGCTGGAGGATCCTTTCTCTATAACCGGGGCCACCAGAATTTCATTACCGAAAAGGTATTCATACAAATGTCCCGGAATTTTGCGGATGATATTTTTCCCTTCGATGCGGGTCATCTCGGCAAAAGAATAGATGTAGGGGAACAAACGCATTCTCAGATGAGAATAGAACCTGAAGGTACTGTCCGCTTGCGTGGAATATTTCCAGGCCAGGTTGGAAGTAGGATTCTCGGGTTGTGAAAAAACCTCGGTGATGGGGCAGAACATCGAGAACTCCATCCAACGAATGTACAGCGGCTCGCTGGGGCGGTTAACTTTCCCCATATCAAAACCACCCATGTCGTTGGTCATGAAAGGAATTTCACTGGATTTCTCCCTAGGGTTCGTATACATAGCAATGTTTTCTTTTAAAGCCACTTTGGGTACCCAGGGATTGAATTTTACCGTTGGGGTTTCCACATTCCAGTCGCTACGGGTGTCATTGGTCCAGCGGGCAGGATATTTTTTATATGCCGGATTATCCTGGCCTCCCGTGTGGGCCAGAATGAATCCCCGGCCTTTGGTTTCCCTGCCAAGCTCCTGGGTCATCTGAAACATGGCTTTGCATACGCTCAGCGCGGAAGTCCGGTCCAGTTTGATAAAATCGGCACCTTCATCAAAGAAGTGTTTCATTTTTTGTTTGAAATAAGCCACGGCTTCCGGATTCTTAAAATCAATGTCCCCGCAAAGGGTACCTCTGACCTTTTTGCCATTTTGAAACATCGCCGTGCTGATGCTGCCGTTATGCCAGGTATTTTTATCCAGGTAGACTTTCGAAAAGAATCCTTTCTTTTGAAAATCATCGAAATCTTTTTCATTGCCTGTTTTCAGGATGCAGTTCCAGATCCAGAAACCGCCTTTGATATCATGCGCATGAAGAAACTGCCACATACTTTTGCGGTTCGGATAGCTGATGGTGTCGCCGGAGAAATTAAGGTATCCTTTGGGCCCTAGCCCTTTATCGGCAAAACTCCAGAACCAGGAGTCGATCCAGTAGGCATCGATGGGATAGTGGTGATCCATGATCTCGCTGACTCTTTCGATGGTACCCTGTTGGTTGGTGTATCCGCCGTATAAAACACCAAAAGCCCACGAAGGCGGAAGCACCACATTGGTGTCGGCGACAGTCCTTCTGTTTACCTTACTTGTCTTGGAGGCTATATGAGTACACGCACTGTTAAGACAAAACATTGCCGATACGAGAAATAATATAAAAGTTCTTCTCAACATCTTTATTTTACTTTATGGTGATTGATGTAATTTACCAAAAGTTTGGCTTCCTCATATTGTAAACGGGGCCTTAGATGGATTCCATCGATGGTTCCCGTGGAAATATTTCTGTCCAGAACAGAGTAGGTGTTAAGGAAACCCACATGTGCCTTTTCCGCCACTTTTTTGAATTTAATATTGTTTTTCTGAATGCGTCCGTTACTACCACCATATTTTGGGACGTAATATTTATTTTTATCTGTCGGCGGAGGTGTGATGACACATATCTGCGGCATGGTTTTGTGATGCATTTCAAGCCAGTTCTTTATTTTGCTCAACAGTGCGGCCAGATTTTTTGGAACTTCTTTTTGCTGATCTTTAAAGACAGCCTTTGTATCATTGGAGCCTAACCCGATAAATATATAATCGAGTTGCTGCCCCCGGCCCAATTTGTTATAGGCTTCTGTCAGATAAGTATCAATATTTCTTAACGTATTCAGTTCCTGTCTGCCAAGATTATCAAACCCAATGGTGTTTCCCGGAATCGACTTATTAATAACTGTTGAATACGGCAATAATTTCATCAACTGACTGGGCCAGCCAAATTTAAAGGCTCCATTGGAGTCTCCAAGGGTGAGGATCTTCAAGCTGTCCAGGTTTTTTACCTGATCCGCAGGTACCAAAGCCAGCGATACAGGAACTATCATTTCATGACCGCCTTCGAACAGGGTCAGCGACAAACGGGGATAATGTTTTTCCAGCTGGATTAACCGTCCGCCGATATGTCTTAGTGAATCTGCTGCCGGGTTGCACTGGTCAATCAGGATCCTGGTCCAGAGATCTTTGGATACCAGGGCTTTTTTGTCGCCGGGATACAGTGCTTTCGCCACTTTGTTGTAAAAACGAAACGTCTGGCTGATGGGAACGGATCCCCTGTAGCCGTCATGGACGCCTTCGTAAATGTTCAGATACGCATTCTTCCTTTCTTCGACAGGCACGGGACCATACATCGGAGACCTTTTTTTCAGTTCGTTCAGGTCTGTTTTTCCGTTTACTTGTGCGATATCCGTTAGTTCTTTGGCATAAATATCGTGTCTTCCTCTCGATTGCCAGTACCATCGGTAAAGATCACTAATGGGTGCCCAGGCATTGAAGCTTTTGACAGGGTATTTCAGTCGCATGTAACAGAGGAGGGTCAGATAGGCACCGCCAGACACCCCAACGATGTGTACCTGTGTGGTGTCGACATTCCCGTTTTTGATGGCATAATGAATGGCATCCAGGACATCAGAAAGTACCAGGGAACTGCCACAGGCATCCGGATTAAAATTGGGTCCCCGGAAATTCGGGTGAATATAGTTCCAGTTGCGCAGCAGGACTTCTTTGGCCAGAGGATCCCCCTGCAGGTAATCCCCACTCCATGTATGCAATGAAACAATCAACGGCTGCGGCGACTTTTTGGTCGTCCTATAAAACATGGCGTCCTGCATGGCACCATCCGCCGAGCTGATGATCTGCACGTGCTTGATGGCACTGTTCCAGTGACCATTCGTCGTATTATCCCAAACTGCTTCTTTCTGTGCAAATACGGTAACATTTAAACCAAGGATGCAAAACACAAGGACCCAAAGTTGTTTCATCTTTTCAGCTTTAATTTTTTTTGGTTGTTTTATTTGTATGATTATTTAAGTTTGTATACTCTCACATAATCTACTTCCATCACGGCTGGAAAAATGGCGTTGTTGACGCCCATTTTACCACCCCAGTTACCTCCGATGGCTAGATTCAGGATCATAAACAGCGGTTTGTTGAAAGGCCAGGTGGAAGCGTTCTTTATTTTCGGATCATAGGTATAATAAGGTTTTGCAGGATCGTCGACATAAAAGGAAATCTTATGGGGCGTCCAGGTTACCCCGTAAACATGAAATCTGCTTTGACCGTCGGGCACCTTGATTTTTGAAGTGTTTACGGTGCTTCCGTAACTCGAAGGTGTGTGTATCGAGCCATGGTTCCAGAAAGGGTCATACCCCACACTTTCCATAATGTCCACTTCTCCGCATGCCGGCCAGCCGACTTTCCCAATGTCCTCTCCCAGCAGCCAAAAGGCCGGCCAGGTTCCTCTTCCTTTCGGTAATTTTGCCCGAACTTCAAACCGGCCGTATTTCCACATCTCTTTGCCTTTGGTATTAATGCGTGCAGAAGTATAGGATTTTCCTTTGTACGATTGTTTTCGGGCTACAATATACAAATGCCCGTTTTTTAAATAAAGGTTTTTTGGTGAATCGGTGTAGTATTGAAGCTCGTTATTTCCTCCGCCGTGCCCATTGATCACAAAATTCCATTGGGTGGTATCCAACGTTTTTTCGTTGAACTCGTCGTGCCAAACCAGTTCATAAGTTCTCTTCTGGGCATTTGCAGAAAAAGAAAAACTCAAAGTGAAAATCAGCAGGAAAGATATTTTGTATATAAATCTCATTTTATGATTTAAATATAGTAAGTAGGGGAGAACCATTATGATAACAATTATCCTAATATTCTCCCCTGATCAAGAACATTTTACCAGCCTGGATTTTGTTTTAAATTACCGTTTGACAAATCAATTTGGGTTTGAGGAATTGGGTAAAATGTGTTTTTGGCAGCCTGCCAGCCCCGATATCCCAATACTTTTTGGGCCTGCCCTGTGCGGATTAGGTCAAAATATCGGTCGTTGGAGAAAGCAAGTTCAAAACGACGTTCATTCCATATCTTCTGTAAAGTCAGATCGGCAGTTGTATAATCTGGTTCACCGGCACGTTCTCTGACCTTGTTAATGGAAACCAAAGCCCCGGCAACATCGCCGTTCATGAATTTGGCTTCGGCATCAATCAACAGTAAGTCAGCATATCGGAAAAGTCGGAAGTTCTGCTCAAATTGCAGCATCCAGTAGCCTCCTTTGATACCTGATCGTTGGTCCTTGGGAACATATACTTTATAATTATAGCGTGGAGTACCTGTAATACCATCCAACTGAGGAGCGCCCTGGATTACCATTCCGTCCACTGTTGTATCGCCTCGCCAAATAACAGAGGCCCTGTACCTGAGGTCGTGTTGTGTTTTGGCTCTTTCAGCCCAGTCAGCAATCAGGGAATCGCTGGGAACACTGTATCCGAAACCGCCATCTTGTCCTTTGATCCATGAATTCAAAGCATAAGCGCAAGCATTGACTCCTCCAACAGACCAAGATGCACCTGCCTGGATCTCAAATATGGATTCATCACAATTTTCATTTTGCAATCGGAACAGGTAGAAAAAACTGGAATCTCCTTTGGCAGTGTATAATTTGTAGATGCCGTTGTTGATTACATCATTGGTAACAGCTTCCACATCCGCCCATGTCTTTCCGTCAATGGCTTTTTTGTCAGGCATAAAATTAGCTCCCGATGCCATATACATCAATACTTTTGCTTCAAGAGCCCTGGCGGACCATGCCGTGACTCTTCCTTTATTTGCCTCGTCCCATGCACTTTTGCGCATGTGTGTATAACCCCATTCAAGATCTCTGATAATAAAACTATAAACGGAATCAACAGAAGCTCTAGGAATATCGTAAGCACCATTTTGAGGAATGCCATTATAGATAGGTACCCCGCCAAATAAACGTACCAGTTCGAAATAATTCCAGGCTCGCATAAATTTTGCTTCGCCTACAATCTGATCTTTCTCAGCTTGATCCATATTGATATTTGGGACGTTGGTGATTACCTGATTACAATCATTGATGGTTGCAAACCTTGATTTCCAGAGGTTGGCGAATCTTGCAAATGAAGGAGTGAATGAATAATCAATATAGGCATCCAGGTCCGCCTGACTTCCTGATGTTGATCCCTTAGCTGTTTCGTCCGATGCCATTTCTTCAGCACCCATCACACTGGGATCATAGTAATTCCAGTCTGAAACAAACCTACCATAACAGGAAGTAATGGCTGCTTCTGCATCGGCAGAAGTCTTCCAGAATTGCGGTTGAGGAAGTTTATTATAGTCAGGAAAGGTCAGATTTTTCTGGCATGAGGTCAAACCGCCAACCAAAAAAATGAACAAGAATATTTTATAATATGTTTTCATCTTTCAAAAGTTTTAAAAAGTTACATTGAAACCAAAAGTATAAACTGATGATAATGGATACACTCCGTTGTCTACGCCGGTCATAAGCGGGTTGTTCGATGCAATCTCAGGAGAAAAGCCATTATACTTGAAAAAAGTAAACGGATCTTGAGCATTGACATAAAAACGGATTTTTTCAATATGCAATGCCGAAAGGATACTTTTAGGTAAAGTGTATCCCAGCTCAATGTTTTTAATTCTGAAATAACTTCCGCTTTCGACATAGTAGGAGCTGGGTGTTCTGGGATCTCCGGCATTAATAAGAACAGATGGATAAGTGCTGGAGGTACCCTCTCCATGCCATCTGTTATCATAAAATGCCTGGTCAAAATTTTTCGTAACGTATTCTAACAGCCTGTTCTCGTTGAAAATTTTATTCCCTGCAACACCCTGGAAGAAAATATTAAAGTCAATATTCCTGTATTCCAATCCAAGGCTCGCACCGTAAATATAAGGCGGATTCGGGTTGCCAATGGCCGTGCGATCACTTGCATCAATGATTCCGTCATGGTTGATATCGGCAAAAATCAAATCTCCGGGTACTGTATTTTGCAAATGTGGCGTTGCATCTATCTGTGCCTGGTTCTGATAGACCCCAATAACCTTGTAACCGAAAAACTCACCAATGGGTTGTCCTACCATAGTTCTTGTAATAGGAGTAACATTGTTGGAGCCGTCGCCTGCATCATAGTAGCTTGCCCCAGCGGCATTTATGGATTTTACAATGTTTTTATTATAAGATCCGTTAACACTAACATTAAAGTGTACCTGACCAATTTTATCTTGCCATCCTAAAGTAAGCTCGACCCCCGAATTGAGAATATTGGCAGCGTTTCCCCACACGCCACTGCTGTTAAGACCTGAACTGGCCAGCGCCGTAGTTGCAAAAATGGCATTATTGGTAAGTCTGTGGTACCAGTCGAATGAGGCCGAAAATCTGTTATTCAGCGCATTCATATCAATTCCGATGTCGGTTTCATCTACAACTTCCCATTTTAAATTGGGATTAAAGGATTTAGTCACATTTTCTGAAGGGGAAACCGGACCATAACCAGTATTTTGATCGGGACCAAATATTACCGGAGTACCATTTGAGATAGTAGGCTGGTACAAATTCGATGGAATATTGGCATTTCCGAGCAATCCCCAGCCAGCTCTAATTTTCAGAAAGTTAATAGCGGGGATCTTCTTCATAAATTTTTCCTGGCTTACAATCCAGCCCAAGCCAATGGACGGGAAATAACCCCATCTGTTGTTGGCTGGGAATTTAGATGAAGCATCAGCACGCATGGTGAAGTTTAAGAGATAACGATTTTCAAAATCATAGTGTACTCGTGCCATATATCCTTCCTGTACTACTTTGCTGCCACCGTCCGATGCTACAATCGTTGTGTTGGAGCTGGCTTTACCGATAGTCAGGAATAAGTAACTGGAATTGATTTCTGGTAAGTCCACAATATCATTTGCCACTCCCTCCAGGTAATTTGAAGAAAACTCTCTGTACGTGGAGCCGATCATCGCCGAAATATGATGTTCGTTTTTAATAGTTTTGGTATAGGTCAAAGTGTTATCCCACGACATAGTAGTATTATCCGTTTTTATTTTGGTAATTGTGTTGTAGGCACTTTGTTGCGATGTACTAACCTGATATTTTGGCGTAAACGAAACATAATTATTTATCGTCGGGTTAAATCCCAGAGTCGATTTAATTTCAAAATCCTTCAGGAATTTGATTTTAATATATGCATTGGTAAACGCATTAATAGTATTGCTCCACTGGTGGTTGTAGTAGATCATGGCTGCCGGATTGCTTTGCGGATCAGGATAAAATCCATTAATGTCAGTCGGATCCGTATAGGTAGTGTCATTTACTTTTGGTGCAAACAAGGGAATAGCGCGGAAGGTGGAAAGGAGCAAATTGCCATTGATGGGATTTGACTTTGTCGAAGTTAAAACCGTGGTAAGTCCTGCAGTGACATTTTTCCCAATATAAATATTATATGTGGCCCTTAAATCCAGTTTTTCATAATTATTACCTTTCACAAGCCCGTTGTCTTTTAGGTCATCAACACCTATATTGTAGGAAGTATTTTTACCACCGCCCATCACAGAAACATCAATGTTGTGTGTAACCGAACTGGTCAATACCTGATCAAACCAATTTGTATTGGCTGTGAAATCGGAAGGATTCAGAGGTGTGTCCGTCGAACCGCTGTATTGCAACCGTTCATTATACATGGTAATCCATTCAGGCGTTGTACTCATTTTCATTAAATGCGAGGGCTTTTTAATACCAACATATGAATTAAAGAATACTTTGACTTTTCCATTTTGAGCACCTTTCTTGGTGGTGATGATGATAACTCCGTTCGCAGCCTGTACACCGTAGATGGCTGCAGCAGATGCGTCTCGTAGCACGGAAATACTCTGAATATCGTTGGGGCCCAAATAGCTGATATCATTGACAATAACCCCGTCAACAACATACAATGGCGTCGTATTGTAAATAGAGCCTGTTCCCCGGATTCTGATGGATGGAGCGTGCCCTGGCGAACCACTGTTGGTAATTTGAACCCCGGCAAGACGTCCCTGAACTGCTGACATGGCGCTTCCAACTGCCTGATTGGCGAGTTTCGTACCACTGATAGTAGCAATAGAACTGGTCAGGTCCTTTCTCTTTTCGGTTCCGTAACCAATAACTACGACTTCGTTGAGTCCTAATGTTTTAGACTTCAGCGAAACGTTGATCGTCTTTTGGCCCTTAACAGCAACCTCCTTGGTTTCAAAACCTACAAATGAGAAAACCAACGTTGCATTCTCTGGAACATTGATAGAAAAGTGCCCGTTCATATTGGTCACGGTTCCCCTAGTGGTGCCTTTTTGCAAAATACTGACACCGGGTAGTGTACTTCCATCCTGAGCAGATTTCACTGTTCCCTGGACAGTTACCTGAGCAATCATTGGTATGCTTAGGCCAAGCAACATCATAAAGAATAGAATTTTTTTCATAACAATAATTTTAAATTACACAAATTAACATGATTATGTTTCGAAATAAATGGATTCGCAATAGATAACAGAACCAACGATTGCGAACTTTTTGCGTGTCTGTTTTCTTTATCCTGTGATTAGGGAAAGAAATTGGAAAATCCTGGTATTCTCATTTTGATATTTTTGATATCCAATTGTTTATTGATGTCTTTATTTTGAGTAACGTTACCTGAAGAATGCCGAACCTCTGATTTATTCACCCCCTCATAGAAACTACGTGAGAATCCTGAAATCGTTGTTTTTGAAGATGTTGTCCGCTCTTTCATTGGGCCCCTTTTCGTTTATTTCCTTGTTTTCCTTCGCAATCGTTATCGTAATTTTTTATATCAATCTACTCTTCTGGCTCTCGGAAGATTTTTTCTCTACTACTTTTGAAACGTTCCTTTTCCTTTCTTTTCAAACACCTCTCGTGTCTGCTGCCCGCTAATGAGATCAACTTTAAAAACCAAGGTTTTCATGGTGGGATAGGAGTGCCTTCCTTTCATTTTTTAAAGTTTCATTTATTTGTTGAGATAATTTTCGTGTACGCACACGACAAAAGTAAAAAAATATTTTAGAAAACGTGTGCGTACACGAAAAATTTTATTCGATTTTGAAAAAAAATCCTAAAATTTCTTAAAAAAAGTCGTAATATATTGATTAAGAGAGCTTAAAAATTTAGATCCCTGATATGTTTTCTTCAAAAAAAATTTTCATTGAGGAAAAGTGGCCCTTTTCTGATAAAAAAGACATTTCTAGCAATTTTTTGCGCCGATGGAATTATTTTTCGTTTGCAGCGGGCGTCTTGTGTTGAAAAAGACAATTTCAATTTTTGGGAAAATGCAGCCCGGCCAGGCTCCATAATTAAAAAGATCCTTAAGGATTATGGACCCGGGTTCATGCAGATTTATATGATCGAAAAGAAATGCATTTTTTTGCTATGCAGGTTTCCGGAATGTAATGACGGTTGTCCGACACGCCTCCTGTATTCAGGAAAGAAAATGGCCCACTTATTATATTGTGGCATCCTCTTTCGGACTGGAAAGTTGAGCCTGCTAATCCAACCCCTTAAGTTCTCAACCCGGAAAGTTTTTGTGCCGGTTGGTTTTCTACAGCTTAAACTGATAAGAAACCTTCGACTCAGACATCACAAACGAGCTAAAAAACTGGGAAATATTTTTAATAACAGAAAATTTCTCGGTCACGAAACGGTGGTAGTCATCCATATCCTCGCAGTAAACCTTTAGTAAAAAGTCAGAATTTCCTGAAATATAATACGATTCCATCACTTCATCCAGCTGGTTGATCGCCTTCTCGAATTCTTCAACCGCTTGCTTGGTATGTTGGTGCAATACCACCGACACATAAATGATGAGCTTTTTGTCGATCTTCTTCGGATCGATCAGCGTAATGTACTGTTTAATATACCCGCTTTTTTCAAGCTTCTTGATCCTTTCGTGAATTGGTGTGGTTGATAAAAAAAGCTTCTCAGACAGCTCCCTGATGGTAATGCGGCTGTTTTGCTGGAGCAGGTTTAAAAGCTTGTAGTCAATTTCGTCAATTGGTTTCATGATAGTCTATTTTCCTATGGTATCCAGAATATTTTTGTACAAATATATAATAATCCTTTAAATTACAAAAAGAATAGTTATAAATTCTTATTTTATATACAAAAATAGGAGAAACATATAATTTAGTAATTTTGAAAATAATATTTAACTACTGATTGTTATGATACATTTTTCAGACCGGGTGGTGAACGAGAAGGCTTTAGATCATGCAGTTACCCGGTTTAAGGAACAAAAGATCATTCTTCCTACATTCGAGCAACAGAAACACCCCGAAACCATTCCAAACAAGATCAAGGAAGCATTGCGGCATGTAGGATTATGGGACATTAACCCTTTGAACCTTTTCAGGATCACATGGAAAAACGAGCCCAGGGAATTCGGTGGCCTTTACGGGAAACCCAATTACATAGAACTTCCCAAAGAAATTACGGGCGTTGATGCTCGCATCGTGCTGATGATCGGGAAATATTTCCCGACAGGTGCACATAAGGTAGGTGCGGCTTATGGTTGTCTTGCCCCCAGGATTATTACCGGGGAATTCGATCCGACCTTTCATAAAGCTGTCTGGCCATCCACTGGAAATTATTGCAGGGGAGGGGCCTTCGACAGCCGGTTGATGGGAACCGAGCCCATCGCCATCCTTCCCGAAGAAATGAGCCGCGAGCGTTTCGACTGGCTTAGAAATGTGGTAAAATCAACCGTGATTGCCACACCGGGAAGCGAATCTAACGTGAAGGAGATCTACGATAAATGCTGGGAACTGCGTCGCACCCGTGATGATATTGTGATATTCAATCAGTTTGATGAATTCGGAAATGCCGCCTGGCATTATAATATGACCGGAGACGCCATCCAGGAAGTTTATGATCTTGTAAAATCCACAAACAGCCAGCTGGCTGCCTATGTTT
This sequence comes from uncultured Lentimicrobiaceae bacterium, assembly GCA_964456625.1. Classification (GTDB taxonomy): domain Bacteria; phylum Bacteroidota; class Bacteroidia; order Bacteroidales; family F082; genus Sulfidibacterium. The sequence continues at coordinate 16,775 of CAYWBO010000016.1, forward strand.
CCGCGACGGGATCAGCAGGGACCATCGCTGCGGGCGATTTTCTCAGAACAATGCACCCCTTTATGAAGGTGGTGGCCTCCGAGGCTGTACAGTGCCCGACCATCTTAAGAAACGGTTTTGGCGCGCATCGCATCGAAGGCATTGGCGACAAGCACATTCCTTGGATACACAATGTGCGTAATACCAATGTGGTTACGGCAATAGACGATGAAGATCCCATGCGTATTCTGAGGTTGTTTAATGATCCGGAAGGCCATAAATACCTAAAATCTGCAGGAGTTGACAGTGAAGTGATCGCTCAGCTTCCACTGATGGGAATTTCCGGGATCGCCAATTTACTTTCGGCGATCAAAACAGCCAAATATTTTGAGATGACTTCCGAGGATGTGGTGATCACCATTGCCACGGATTCGGTGGAAATGTATCATTCCCGTCTTGACGAACTGAAAGCGGAAAAAGGCGAATACAATGCTGTTCAGGCAGCAAAGGATTTTGAAGTGTGTCTCGCAGGACAAAAGACCGACAATATGCGTGAGCTGAACTATCAGGATCAGAAAGCGATTCATAACCTGAAATATTTTACATGGGTCGAACAACAGGCTAAAGATGTTAAAGATCTGAACCAATTGTGGTATGATCGTGTTTTGTGGGATAAGCTGTTCAATCAGGTGAAATTGTGGGACGAGCTTATCATGGAGTTTAATGAGAGGACCGGATTATTGAAGGAATTCAATTAATTCGTGGTTCGGCATTAATTTTCCTAAGGTGTTCGCTAACAAAGCGAATGCCTTTTTTATTTCAAAAAATGGCACTTCTATTTAAGCGTTTAATGATAATTTTTGTTAGTCAAAAAAAAAGCTCCGGATTCCCGGAGCTTTTTGATGTATTATAGATTGTCGTTTATTTCAGCACTTTTCCGTCTTCCATAATCACAGAATAGAAATAGCCGGCTCCGAAATCTTTGTTCAACGTGATTTTTCCTTCGAAAGAAACAATATCGCCCATTCTCACCCGATCGGGGGTGGTGATGGTAAGATCAAAGTCGGAACCGTTTTTGGTGCCATCCTGGATGTGAACCCAGTTTTTGCCCATGATTTCGGGATTGTACTTGGTAACCTTGCCGCGGACTTTCACTACTTTTCCTGCGTATTTTGCTTTATTGGCATACAGCTCAGCGATGGTAATACTTCCGCTCATCGGTTTTACAGTAATTTTTTCCTGTTCAATTTTGGGTTTCATCGGTTGCGTACCCATCGTGCTGGAAGCGGCAGCGTTGGCGCCCGGGCTGGTGCTTGCAGCCGAAACCAGAAACACTTTGGCAAATGTCCGGTTCAGAGACTTGCTGTGGAAGTTGCTCATTTCTAATCCACTGTTGTAATAGAGTGTTTCCCCTGCTTTCAGGTCCATTTTATTAATGGCAATCCAGGTGGTGTCAGCACCGGATTTGACCAATGCATAGGTATACCCTGATGTCTGCAGGACTTTCTGAACCATGCCCTTGTTTTGATAACTGCTCTGGGTTTCCATCTGGGCAGCGGGAGCCTGACTTACTTCAGTATTGGCCTGCTCTTTGGCCTGTTTGTTGCTCGATGAGTTGCAGGAAGTAAACCCGATCAAAATTACAACTGATAAAACAGATATAATAAACTTCATTTTTTTGATTTTTAGATTAATAAACGCTTTAAAATTGAGGGCATAAAGATAAATAAATTTACAAGCTCCCTATGTCTGGATGAAATCTAAATTAGCACTAAAACAGCAAGAAATCTGTGAAACTATCACAGATTTCTTGCCGACTCACGCAATTAAATCCGGGGATTACTCGTCGCAGTAACTTTTATATTAAAAGCGGATCCTCGGATTTTTCTTCTCCAGGATGTTTTGCAACACTTTCACAGGATTTTCGAATTGTTGCGTAAACATCATGGCTGCTATAACATAAGGTTTGTAACCGGCTTCCAGATAAGTCTTGATCCGGTATTTCTCGAAGACATCACCTGCCACTTCTCCTTCGGTACAGGAAACACCTGAGATATCTGCCGGCAGGCAATGCATATAAAGCGCATCGCCATTCCGGGTAAGTCTCCTCTTTTCTTCGTCGTATTCCCAGTCTTTGTGCTGCGCATTTTGTGCCAGACAAGTTTTCTCCAATACATCCAGGCCGGCACGATCATTCTTTTGTAACAGCTGTGTACGTTGCTGCATGATGTGGAAAGGGGCCCAGCTTTTGGGATATACAATGTCCGCATCTTTCACGGCATCCTTCATGGAGTGACTGACGCGCAGACTTCCGCCGCTGGCCGCGGCTTGTTTCCCTGCGAGGTCGACGACTTCCGGGATTAGTTCGTAACCTTCAGGATATGCCAGTTCAATATTCATCCCGAATCTCGACATTAATCCGATGATGCCCTGCGGCACGGAAAGGGGTTTCCCATAGCTCGGCGAATAAGCCCAGCTCATCACCATTTTCTTTCCTTTCAGGTTTTCCAGCGAGCCGAATTCATTTTTCAGATGCAGCAAATCCGCCATGGACTGGGTGGGATGATCAATGTCGCACTGCAGGTTAATAATGCCCGGGCGCCGGGGCAAAACGCCTTTAGCAAAACCTTCGTCCAGTGCTTGTCCCACTTCACGCATGTACTTGTTCCCTTCACCCAGGAACATGTCATCACGGATCCCGATAAAATCGGCCAGGAAAGAGATCATATTGGCGGTCTCCCGGACGGTTTCGCCATGGGCGATCTGTGATTTGCCTTCGTCGAGATCCTGAATTTCCAGTCCCAGTAAGTTGGCTGCCGAGGAGAAAGAGAAACGTGTGCGTGTGGAATTATCCCTGAACTGAGAAATGGCCAGTCCCGAATCGAAAACTTTCGGTGAGATATTATGACTTCTCATATCTTTCAACAGCTGGGCAACACCCAGGATCATTCTTAAATCCGATTCGCTTTTTTCCCATGTCAGCAAAAAATCCTTTTTGTAGAGCTCCGTTTTCAGCGGAAGGATCGCGTCGATTTGTTCCTTAAAATTCATTCGCAATATTTTTTACAGAGTTTCAGTCGGTTATTCATACAAAGATAAGGGTTGAAATGCCATTTTGTTCCTGCCTGAATGTTAAATTTCGTAAGCAAAGGCAGCGTAAAACGCGCTGGCTTTCACCAGGTCGTCAACGGGGACCTTTTCATTGGGAGCATGAGCCAGTACTTCGTTTCCGGGACCGAAGCCGATCATCGGAATTCCGTAATATCCGTTCATGGTGACCCCATTGGTGGAAAAAGTCCATTTATCTACTTTCGGATCTTTGTTAAACAAAGATTTAAAGGTTTTGACACCGGTCTGCACAACAGGATGATCTTCCGGGATCTTCCAGGTGGGGTAATATTTTTCCATGCCATACCGGGTTCCGGTATAAGCGGTTTCTTCATAATAAAGCACTTCCACTTTTCCGCCGAAAGCCGCAACGACGTCTTCTACTTCTTTTACGGCACTTTCCCTGGTTTCTCCCCAGGTCAGGCGGCGGTCGAGATGAAGGTGGGCATAGTCGGCCACGGCGCACAGCGAGGGGCTTCCTGATTTGAATTCGGAAATGGTCACCGAGCCTTTTCCCAGGAATTCATCATAAGCCAGACGCTCGTTGAGTTTTTCGATTTCCAGCGCCGCCCGGGACGCTTTGTAAATGGCGTTGTCGCCTCTTTCAGGCGCGGAGCCGTGGCAGGAAATTCCCCGGAAAGTAACTCTGATTTCCATTCTTCCGCGGTGTCCGCGATAGATGTTCAGGTTGGTAGGTTCCGTGCTGATGGCGAAATCAGGTTTGATCTTGTCTTCTTCAACAATGTATTTCCAGCACAAGCCGTCACAGTCTTCTTCCATGACGCTGCCGACGAAATAGATCGTCATGTCCCGGTTGAAGCCCAGCTCTTTTAATATCCTGCCGGAGGTCACAAAAGCGGCAGGCCCGCCTTCCTGATCCACAGAACCACGCCCGTGTACATATCCGTCTCTGATCTCACCGCCCAGCGGATCGAAATCCCAGTTTTCCATATTTCCCATGTCTACGGTATCCATGTGCCCGTCGATGGCAATAACCTTTTTACCGTTGCCAATCCTTCCGATCACATTTCCCAGCCCGTCGATTTTCACTTCATCAAATCCGGCTTCTTCCATCTGACGCTTTAACTCCTGTTGTACTTCTTTCTCCTGCATGCTCAGAGATTTGATCTTCACAAGTTTTGAGAGATTTTCTGCCGTGTAGTCGCGGTATTTTTCAGATAGTTCGTTGATTTTTCTAAATAGATCTTCCATGAGGTACGTATTTAAATTGAAGCCGTAAAATACAAAAGCAAAAATACAAAATTCCTTAAGAGTAGTGTTATCATGGAATGAGTTAGGAAATCAAAATAAAGAATATAGATTAAATACACAGAAATATAATTGATCGTAGAAAATGTTTCTTTTACCGAAAGCTTTGCCATTTCATTCCCTTGAAATATTCTGCTTTTATCCGTTACCCATCGCAGACAGTCAGGGCTGCCGGCCTGTAGTTTATTCATTGATTTCTGCTGTTTTCTGTGGAGATAAAGATTATTTTTGCAGGCTCATGCAATCAACCATTTCATACAAGCGTATCTGGGCTGTCGCCTATCCTATCATCCTGGGTAGCATGGCGCAAAACCTGATCAATTTTACGGATACTGCTTTCCTGGGCCGGGTCGGTGAAGTGGCTTTGGGTGGCGGCGCTTTGGGTGGTATTTTCTATCTGGCCGTTTACATGCTCGGATTGGGTTTTGGGCAGGGAGAACAGATCGTAGTGGCACGACGGCATGGCGAAAACAAACCCGGCGACATCGGAAGTGTGGTGAACCAGTCGTTTTTATTCCTGATCGGATTGTCATTCGTAGCCTTTATTATCCTGCGATATGGCTCGGTTTTAATCCTGGATTATGGAGTGAAATCCGCTGAGGTACACAAAGCGACGACTATATTTCTGAAATACAGATCTTTTGGGATTTTCTTTGCATTTATCAATGTGGTATTCCGGTCTTTCTATATCGGCCTGGGACGTACGAAGATCATCAGTTACAATACATTTCTGCTGGCTATTGTAAACATTGTCTTTGACTATCTGCTGATATTCGGCAAGGCCGGCTTTCCTCAAATGGGCATCGCGGGCGCTGCCATCGCCTCGGTGATGGCGGAAGTGGCTGCCATGATCCATTTTGCAATTTATACCCGCTATTTTGTTGATGTTTCAGCATACGGCCTTTTCAGGAAATTAAAGCTTGAGTACGAGCGTATGGTTCGTATTCTTAAGGTAGCCATTCCCACCATGGTGCAACAGTTTGTGAGCCTGTCGGTGTGGTTTGTGTTTTTTCTGTTCGTGGAAAAGCTGGGAAAAAGCTCGCTGGCTGTTTCTAACATCATTCGTAGCATCTATGTGATTCTGATGGTTCCTATCTGGGGATATGCAACGGCTTCCAATACGCTGGTGAGCTATCTGATCGGGCAGGGGGAATCGAAACTGGTGATGAAACTGGTATACAAAATTGCATTGTTGAGCGTGGGCAGCGTAATGATCATCGTGCTTTTAAGTTTTGGATTTGCAAAAGACGTATTGTCTATTTATACGAACGATCCGACGTTGATTGCCTTGGGAATACCCGTGTTTAAAGTGGTGAGTGTCGGTGCCTGCCTGCTTTCTCTCGGTTTTGTTTTTCTGAGCGGGGTGGCCGGAACTGGAAAAACCAACATTTCTCTTTATGTTGAATTGCTGGTGCTGACGATGTATTTGGCCTATACTTACGCTGTTGTTGAGATTTTCCATGGCAATGTCACCGTCGCCTGGACTGCCGAATGGCTTTACGGTTCCATGATTAGCCTGGTCTCCTGGGCCTATTTGAAAACGAATCGCTGGAAAGCTCATAAGATCTGAGACATCAGGGCGACATATCTCATTTTCCTGCGGGGGAAATATGATTTGAGATCCTTTTTTACGGGAATTTATTTTTCTAATTCTGTCGCCGACGTAAAATGACACGGGTTTAAGGGTATGTTAAGTCTAATTTTTTACTTTTGCAGAAATCATTATTTCAATGCCATTGAAAAGCAATAAGCTGAAACCAAGTAAAGTAAAGGAAGCAACCCCAAAAAAAACTGAGAAGAAAGGGAAACCGAAGAAATTAAAAGTTCCTGCTACCAAGAGGCGTTTGGGAAATATGGATCCCCGATTGGTACGGATCATAGGCTTCTTTTTGATTTTGGTTTCCATTTTTATGGTGTTGGCCATTACCTCGTTTTTTATCAATTGGTTCGACAGTAATCCTGAAAGTTTTGTCTCCAGAGCTTTTGGACTGGGGAATGCCTTCCACGGACATGCTGCCCTGGTAAGGAACTGGACAGGAAAAGCCGGCGCTTTTCTGTCGCTTTGGACTGTTCAGTACAGCTTTGGACTGGGGGCTTATTTTCTGGCAGTACTGGTATTTGGCTGGGGATTGAAGCTCCTTGCCAAGATCAGGCTCTTTTCCACCTGGGTGGTATTCCAGATCATTTTTATGGGAATGTTGTGGCTTCCGATGGCCCTGAATGGAATCCTTCCCGCTGATCCTGTGAATATTTTCGGCGGGCTGATCGGGCAGGAACTGAATGTGTTGCTGGTTAAACTAATTGGGAATGTAGGGCTTGTGTTTTTTCTGATTTTTGTTCCCGCCATCTTTGTCCTCATCAAATTTAAATTCAAACTGAATTTTTGGAAAAAGGCCAAAGCGGAAGATGAAATACTGCCGGATGATGATGAGCCTTCAGACCGCTCCAGAAATTCCCTGGCTGAAGATAAATATAATACGGTTGAATTTTCGGTGACGGAAGAACCCCGTGTCACGGAAGAAGCTGAAGTAGAGAACGTGGCGGATGATTTCCCGGAAGACATCACAGAACCTTTCGAGCCACGTGAAGATTCAGAACCGTTAGAAGAAGGAAGTAACACCCAAGATATTGAGCTTACCGTAGAGCAGCCCCGCCAGGAGGAAAAAGCCAAAGTGGTTCCCGGCGAACATAAGGGGTTGGATACCGAGTTTGATCCTACATTGGATCTGCCTGATTTCCGTTATCCCGGCCTCGATTTATTGAGCAATTACGATGATGATGTAAAAGTAGACCAACAGGAGCTGGAAGCCAACAAGAAGAAGATCGTTGAAACACTGGACCAGTATTCTATTGCCATTACGAAAATTAAAGCAACCATTGGACCTACGGTTACACTCTATGAAATTGTTCCGGCCCCTGGTATAAGAATTGCCAAAATCAGAAACCTGGAAGATGATATCGCGTTGAGCCTTGCAGCCATGGGTATTCGTATCATCGCGCCGATCCCGGGCAAGGGGACGGTAGGGATTGAAGTCCCGAACAAAAACCCGACCCTGGTCTCCATGCGTTCAATCCTGGAATCGGAGCGGTTTCAGCATTCCAAGATGGAACTCCCGCTGGGATTGGGAAAGACTATTGCCAACGAAAGTTTTGTCGTTGACCTGACCAAGATGCCGCACATCCTGATCGCCGGTGCTACCGGACAGGGAAAATCTGTGGGGTTGAACGCCATCATTGCTTCATTGCTTTACAAAAAGCATCCGGCGGAACTGAAGTTTATTCTGGTGGACCCGAAGAAAGTGGAACTGACACTTTACTCGCGTATCGAACGCCACTATCTGGCCAAGCTCCCCGATTCGGAAGAAGCCATCATCACCGATACACGGAAAGTGGTCAGAACGCTGAATTCGCTGAGTATCGAAATGGACAACCGTTACGAGTTGCTGAAAGATGCCCAGGTGCGAAACCTTAAAGAATACAACGAAAAATTCAAGGAAAGGAAACTGAATCCATTGCATGGTCACCGTTTCCTGCCTTATCTGGTGCTGGTGGTCGATGAGTTTGCCGATCTGATCATGACGGCAGGAAAAGAAGTGGAGGGTCCGATCACACGTCTGGCGCAGCTGGCACGTGCCGTAGGTATCCATCTGATCATTGCCACGCAGCGTCCATCGGTGAACATCATCACAGGTACGATCAAGGCCAACTTCCCGGCACGTATCGCGTTCCGCGTGATCTCGAAAATCGATTCACGTACCATCCTCGACTCCAGCGGTGCTGACCAGTTGGTGGGCCGTGGCGATATGCTGATGTCCACAGGAAGCGACCTGATCCGCCTGCAATGCGCTTTCATAGATACCAATGAAGTGGAACGAATGACGGATTTTATCGGCCAGCAGAGGGCTTATCCCGATGCGCTGCATCTGCCTGAATATTACGACGAGCAGGATGAAGGAGTCGGGGAGATTGATTTAAATGAACGGGACGAGCTTTTCGAAGATGCCGCCCGGATTATCGTGCAGACACAGCAGGGTTCCACCTCGTTGCTGCAACGGAAGCTTAAGCTGGGTTACAACAGAGCTGGCCGTATCATTGATCAGCTGGAAGCCGCGGGGATCGTGGGTCCCTTTGAAGGGAGCAAAGCCCGTGAAGTAAAAATCGCCAACGAGATGGCATTGGAACAGTTTTTGAAGGATTTATATACGAAACATAACGAACAATAATCTGAAATTTTTATGAAGAAGGATTTGTTAAGATTTAAATGGCTGTTGATAATAGCCCTTTTGTATGCCGGTAGTGCTCTGCAGGCGAAAAACTCGCCTGAGGAGCTGTTGAAGAAGACACTTGATAAGATGACTTCACTTCATAATTTCAAAGCCAACCTTTCCTATACCATGGATAACAAACAGATGAACATCCATGAAAAGAAAACCGGGACCATCTTCGTGGAAGGAGACAAATTCAGGATCGAACTCGAAGGACAGATCATTATTTCCGACGGTAAAAACGTATGGACCATCATCAAGGATTCCAAAGAAGTAATGCTGAATTCGGTGGATCCTTCCAATCCGAACAGCTTTTCACCCACAGCCATCCTTAAAAGATACGTGGATTATAAGGCCCGGTTTGATAAACACGGTGACCGCAATAGTAGCATTAAAACACTGATGCTGACATCCAAAAAAGAAACAACCTATAAAAAACTTGAGTTGGTAATTGATGAGCATAAACTGGAATTGAAGGATATTTCGTTGTTTGATAAACAGGGAAACGTCTTTACCTATCACATTACCAATTTCCACGCCAATTTAAAAGTGGCTCCCGGAACATTCACTTTCCGTCCGGAAGATTTCCCGGGATACGGAAAACCGGAAGACATGCGCTAAACGAGTTATTTAAGCCTGTAATTGTAAAGTGTATTGCCGGCGGCGGTGATGAGATTGATATCGCCGCTACGGTTCAGACTGCCCACCGTGAAAGGAGTGGCTCCCGTAAGGCCTCTGCCGATCAGGATGTTGCCCTGGCTGTCGAAAAGGTAGATGGTGTTCTCATGTGACGCTACCACACCCAGCACTTTTTGTTTGCCGCCCAGTGAGAAGAATTCGGGCTGTACATCGATGTTACTTGAAAAAGTATAAGAGAAAAGTACTTTCTTAAAGCGGTTGAACACGGTTAGTTTCCTGTGGTCGATAAAGATGAAATCCTTTACGAAATCACCGTTGAAATCATCATACAGAAAGTAGTGGTCTGGTGAAAATGTTCCGAAATTCGTGTAAGAAACGTCCCCGTTGCGAGCAATATAAACCAGCTGTCCTTCCGCATCGGTTGTCAGAATGATGCCCTTGTTGTTGGTGCGATTCAGGTAAAATGCCGAATTTTTGGCCTTTTTAAAGTTGCTTTTTAAATAGATACGCTGCCGTCCGCGCCGGTTGACGATTTTAATGTTGTTTTGCAGGTCGGTGATGATAATATAATCTTTACGGCTGGTCAACAGTCGGTAAATAGGTTGTACCGTGATATCCGGCATCTGTGGATAGTGCCAGCCGCTGACAGGATTGCCTTTGATGGTGTAATCGTGGATTTTTTCATCGGCCTGAGCCAGCATAATCCGGTAGTCCCTGCGATTGGTGTAATCGAAAACCGTAATACCGTTGGTAGCAGCCGGATGGAGGGGGATGGGATAATCCGCCACAAAATGCCCTTCCCGGTCGATCAGAAACAGGTTGTTGACGGTGTTGAACAGATACTGTATCTTGCCGTTTTTGTAATAGTCAACCTGATAGATTTTGCTCATGGGCAGGTTGGGCAGGCGTTTGGTCCAGAGGATCTTTCCGTTGTAATCGATAAAATACATGTGGTTACCGCGATCGAAAACAATGATGTCGTATCTGCCGCTGTGCCGGTCCCTTACCAGGTAAGGCTTTCCTACAATGGAATCATCCAACTGGATTTTCCAAAGGGCCAGATTCTCCTCTTTGTAAGCGCTGTTGTATTCCAATGCGAAATTCGTGTAGAACATCGAGTTTTCGCGGTTAAACTGAATCGTGATATACTGAAAGTCTTTCAGGATGGATTGGGACGCCTGCAGCTGTGCGCTTAGGTTCTTTTCGAGGTATTTGGGTAACATATCCAGAAAGCTTCTCAGTTGCAGCTGAAAAGTAAGATCCCCGGCACGCAGCATGTTGGTGGAATAAGCTTTGAAATTATCATTCAGATCCAGCGTTTTCCCGGTATCATAATAATGCATAAGCTGGATCAGATCTTCAGGACTGTGCCCGAAAACAGCACTGCCGTTGAGCATGGTGTAATATTCGCGCTGAATTCCGGAAAAGATCTTTCCGTAAACGGTGGGCAAAAAATCCTTGATGTTAATCTTCCGGATGATGTGATCTCCATATCTTTTCGTCCAGGAACCGGTACTTTTTAAAGCCAGATTTTTGAGCAGTGTTGCCCCTTTGAGTTCATCATCAAAGCTGATGACGCCCCAGCTTTTATCTGTGATTTCGTTCGGAGTGAGTGCATTGGTAACATAACCAACTTCACTGCTGACCCGGATCAGATTCTTCAGATCATCCCGGTATGGGGCTTTAAAGTCTTTCAACCGGCTTTCTGCTTTTGTTTTGGAATCGCTTTGAAAGGCCTTGTCCAGTGCCACATTGCTGTTGAAAGGAAAGAGCGAATAAAGGTTGGAGCTTTGACTATTTTTCGCATCAAATTGCGATAGCAGATCATGGGGCCCGCTGTACGTAAATCCCGAAAGGAGCAGATCCTTCGATTTCAGAATCAGATCCACTTCCGTCCATTCCGCAAAATGTGAAAGCTGTTGAACGTCATGCTTGTAATCTTTGTTAACGAATTCGGACAACAGTTTCCCCATCTGTGGATAGTTGACATAAAGCCGGGCATCCACAATTTTACCGGAGGTTCTGGCGACCCGCTGAAAGGCTTCGGTATGGGTGAAATTGTCATTGTGATAATTCTTCAGTGCTCGTTGCAATAATGACAGAGAAGGAGAGAGCAGCACCACGCCGTTGAAGTCGGTCACGTAAAAATGCTGATGTGAAACGGTATCTGCAACCTCCAGCATTTTGCGGCTGCCCTGGCCCTGCACCGACATTTTCACCCCTTTGCCTGCATTGCTTTCCGCGATCAGCTTCCGTATCCGGCTTATTTTGACGGCATCCCGGACACGGAACAGCAACAGAGAACGAGCCGGGCTTGCTGTTGAATCACCGTAAACGGCCAGATAAAAAGGCGAATTCAGTACTTTATCATTGGTTTCCTGATGACTTCCGACAATGTGAAGAAACTGCTGAATGGACTTGTTCAGGCCGGCGATTTGTTTGATACCCTGCAGTCCCTTGTACATTTCGTTATCCTGCGAAAGCTTCTGGTAAAGCGCACCCGGTTCGTCGGTTTGCAGCACAAAAGCAGGGGTGTCCGGGATCATCTTCCAGGGGTCTCCGTTCGTATTGCCTTCACGGCTAGCAAAATAATAACCGCCTGCAAGCAGGATTACCACAAGAGAAAGGATGATTGAAAGGCTCGTTTTGTTCATGGTACGGGGCTGAAAGTTCAAAGTTACAAAAGAATAAGGCGATTTTCGGGCAATCAACAAGCCATAGTTAACAGGACGTTGTTAATTATTATAACGGGTTTGTGCTGATTTGTGGTAGAGACGCGATGCATAGCGTCTCTACCATTGTTTTGGCACCATATTTGCAACTTCAAATGCATCTAAACAAAAAACCCTGTCTTATGAAACGCCTGTTTACTTTTCTGTTGGTTATCCTTTTTTCAGCATCAGTCTTTGGACAGTCCACGGAGTATTCCGTACAACTTGGTTCTGGATTTTTTTCCTTCAGGAAAAACTTGACCTCCTCGATTTATTCCTCTTCACAATTCGGTAGCCATGGCTCTTATTGGTATTTAAATAAACCCTATGGACAAAATAGTGCATTTTCAGATGTGGTAGATTTTCAGATACAAAGAATTACTAAATACCATTTCATTTATGGTTTGCAGGTTGGTTATGAATCGTTATCCAGCAGGACGAAGAAAAAAAATATCACTCTTTATGAGTACAATCCCTGGAGTATGGCTGCTTATCCTGTCGGTTCAGATGTTGCTGCAGATGGCCAAGCTACTTTGACTTACAAGTATCTCACTTTACATCCTTTTTTGGGTACCCGGATGAAAATCATTAATGGTATTAATACTGATATAGCTTTAGGAATTGATTTGGCATTTTGCGTTAACAGTAGTGAAAAAATGAAAGTAATTACCGATCATTGGGATTACTCTGTAACTTCCGAAATTAATAGACCGAAACTGGATAGCCGCCTTCGTATTGATTTGAACAACTACTATAAACACTTCGGGTTGACCATCGGATACTCCTACGGACTTAAAAATTATGAAGCTGAGATGAATTATGGCGACAAGATTTACTCCCAAATGTTCCGGCTGGGGTTGGCTTATAGATTTTAATGTTTGTAGAAGAGACGCGATGCATCGCGTCTCTTCAATAATGGGGTCAATTTTTTAATCCGCCAAAGGCGGACGAGATGTTTATAGTTCCCCGCCCCTTGGGGCAATTGATGTTTTTCTTTTTCGGTACTTACGAGGGGTAATTCATTTCATCTTCATTCCAGTTTTCAGGATTCTCTTTAATGTATTTTCGGATCGCATACAGTGATTTTTTATCCCGGATGATTTGATCGTAAAATCGCGCCTGCCAGTTAAATTCAATGCCTGCCTTGCGGGCAGTTTCGGTAACGGCAGATTTAAAACCACGAACAATGGAGGCCAGGTTTTTTCGCTGGGGCCCAAACTGGTTTTTCACCTGATCGTCTTCTGCTGTTGAAGAAGAATTTACCGTAGAGACGCGATGTATCATGTCTCTACGGCTACATCCTGTCTGATGGCCTCCCCCCGATTGGTTATAGGCATTTCTCCCAATCTGAATTATTCCATGAAAATGATTGGGCATGATGATGTATTTATCCAATACCAGATTCATATCCGGCCTGATTTTAGGCGTCTTTACCCATTCTGATTTGACGATTTTCCCTAAATCTGACAATATCATTTTTTGATTGACAATCTTTCCGAAATAATGTTCTCTTTCCTTTGTGACGATCGTTATAAAATACCATGCCGGCCAGGAATAATCCCAATTTTCTAACCGTGTCGATTCTATGCGGTATTGGTTTTTAAATTTTTCCTGCATGGGTTTTATTTCTTGGGTTTTATTCTGTAGTAGCGACGCGATGCATCGCGTCGCTACATTTGCATATCAGGTTTTTTTATCACCGTAATGCACCGTTTTCTTCTCAAAACAATAAAATTCTCCCTTCCGGAAGGTGACGGTGCCGCTAACAATATAGCCTGCTCTTTTGTAAACGCCCGTGGAAACGGGATTTTCCATAAAAGCATCGAAACGGATGGTTTTATACCGGTTCTTTTCGGCATATTCCTCCGAGAAGCGGATCATTTGTTTGGAGATGCCTTTGTTCTGGTGTTTGGGTGATACCACCAGCCGGTGCAGTACCAGCGGTTTGTCGTCCGGGAATTTCCACGCGACTTCTTTGTATTCTTCCGATTGTTCTTCGTTGAGCACGCCAACCGCACAGAGTTCGTCCCCCTCAAAGTAGCCATACATGGTTCGGGACAAAATGTCTTTTTCAACGATTTCCCTGGAAGGATATTCCTCATCCCATTGTAAGATTTTCATTTCATCCATCTTCCGGGTCGCATCCCGGTAGATTTCCATGACTTCTTCCAGCTTGTCGATGGTGATTAATTTTAGGGTACTCATGTACGGTCGTTTAAATAGTCTTAAAACAGAATCATTATTGGTAAAAAAAGCAAGGCTATTTTTTCAGTCCTCTCGCTTTTAATTCGCCCGGCAGGATGCAATTATAAACAAACCGGTTGATCGGGGTGGGCACGCCGTATTTTTCTCCCAGCCGGACCACCGTCCCGTTCTGGTATTCTATTTCCGAGGGCTTGCCTTCCCACACGTCCCGCGTCAGCGAGGCAGCGGAATCATAGGGGAGGGAATCCATGAAGGAAATGGTTTTCTCCAGAAAATCAGGTTCGATTTTTACGCCGGCCTTTTGCGATACCGCATAGATCTCCTGGAGCAGTTCGATCATCATCTGCCGCGTTTCCTTTAGCTCCCGCATCTCGCCGTAGGTGGTTTTCGATACGGCCAGCAAACCGCTGACACAGATGGCAATGAATTTCTTCCAAAGCTCCGACTCAATGTCCTCGGCAATCCTGGACTCGATCCCGGCGCTTTGAAAACAGCTAAGGATCTCTTCTGTTCTTTTCGATCCTGACTTGTCCGGTTCCCCGAACACAACGGTGGGTGTTACCCCGAGATGGCTGATGACACCCGGCGACTCGATCATACTGATGATCCGGCACAAACCACCCACGATATGGGACTTGTCAACTTCTTCAGCCAGCTCATCCACCGCCAGGACCCCGTTTTGCAGGGGAAGGATCACGGTATCGGGCCGGACGATCTTTTTCAGATCGTCCCGGATCTCCCGGATCTGCCAGGCTTTGACCCCCAGGATGATCAACCCGGGATCCTTTAGATCTGTGATCTTGTCGGTTGCTTTTATATTATCCACCCGGAAATCTCCCAGGACACTTTTTACTTCCAGGCCCCGGCTTAACATTGCTTTCAGGTGTGTTCCGCGAGCCACAAAGGTCACATCGTTTCCCTCATGGGCCAGTTTCCCGCCGAAATATCCGCCGACACCGCCGGTACCTATGATGGCTATTTTCATATTTCTGATTTTCTTCTCTTACAAAGAAACTAATTGTACGAAAATATTGCAAATTTTTTGGTAGTTCTGTTTCCGTTATGAGTAAAGACGAGAGAGGATGAAATTCGTTGGCTCTTTATGTTCTGTCTTTCCAGTTCCACCACTTTAACAGCTTGGGATCCTGGTATTCTCCTTTGGTGTCGGCATAGTAAACGGCGCAGCGGAACACGTAAAGCAGGCACCGGTCCTGGATGGTCCCTGTCTGTCGGTTGGACTGTTCATAAAGGATTTCCGGATCTTTGCCTTTCAGATCGTCCACCTGGCAGATCCCAATGTCGTACAGATCGCAAGCGATGGATTTTCCCACGCCCGGAACTTCCTTCAGCTCCCTGATTGCCTGTGTTAAAGTGATCATCTGAGTGAGTTGTTAAAGTTACATTTGTTCCTTTTTTTTTCAAACGGGAGAAAAAGCAAGGGATTTTTTGGATGCGGATTTTTCAAACCTCTAATATAGAAATTTCCCGGATAACCTGCGCGAAACTTTGTCTTTAAATTTTTCCTTCCGCACTCCGGTAAAAGGCAACGCCATGGGGGAAAATGTCAACAAAGGCTGGGCAGAGGTCATTTCAGATGATATTCTTTTTGAATAAACGCCAACAGACTTTTTCCGTCTTCATGAACACCTTCCAGCCAGCTGATCAGCCCCATAAGTCCGTAATTCCATAATTGCATATGGGCATAGGCCTGGTTCAGTAACTTTTTCCCCTGTTCTGTCAGCGGTACCGGCGCCTGTGGATTTTTCTTCAGCCTGATAAAATCGAAAAGCTGCATATAGATTTTCTGATTGCTCAGTGCTCCATACATAAAATCGGATTGCTGGTAATAATTTCTCACGGTTTGGTCGTACTTCATGATGCCGTCTGAAACGGCCCTGTTTCTGATGAGCCTTAGCTCTCCGCTGTTTTTTAATTGCTGGAGCGTTCGGTCGTTGGAAACAAATGCATGGATGTCCAGGTTTTTGGTCCATAACCGGTAGGCATTGTTAGAGTTGTTGATGATCCCGGGCGATGACAATGCATTTAACACGCTGTCGACACCCGTGCTCGTCCTTTGTAATTGCATTAACACTTTTCCCGACTGGAGCGTATCCGATTTCAGGTCTTCCACGATGGAATGGATGAATTCAATTTCGCGCCGGTGCTCCTGCAGTTGACTGCGCCAGTTCTCAGCAATAAAACCGCAGAATACGGCGAGGAACACCATTAAAAATTCAAAGAAGTAATGCCAGGCCTTTTCCCCGGGTTCAGGTCGCAAGAGCTTATGGCGGGTTTTTCTGTTTTCGCCTTCCGGTCGGGTTAACGGATCAGGGGCTTTTTGGGGTTGCATATTTTTTGCCATTTGATTTGAGAATTAATTTGGTGAATGATCATTGGGTTTTGAAATTGACGTACGGTCCCCGATTGCGAATATTTTCAATGGTTTAATACCCCGAAGTTAACACTTTTCCTGATAACTGTCCTTTCGGAGTCGCTTTTTTTCAGTGACTTAAGTTACATACCGGAATGCTTCCCGGTTGAGGGTTTGTTTTCGCTTTTACGAAAATTCCGAAGGGCTGCTTGTGCGGCTGAGGTGAAATGTAATTTCTCATCATTTCCGCTTTTGTCGTGTGAAAAGAATTTATATAAAACTATTTTTGCCGGTACAAAATCATTCATGGATGAAGATCGATCAAATCATTGGATATTTGGCAGCCATTTTAACAACCGCATCCTTTATCCCACAGGCTTTTAAAACAATCCGCACCCGGAACACACAGGGGATCTCTCTTGTAATGTACGTCATGTTTTCAACAGGCGTTTTGTTTTGGTTTATCTACGGCGTTGTAACGGATGATATCCCCGTGCTGATCGCGAATGCGGTGACCCTCTTTTTCGCAGCGATCATCCTGGTTTATAAAATCCTGTACAGATAAACGGAACACCCTCTGCTTTATTCATTTCCCTCAAAACCCAAAACTCAAAACTCAGAACTCTGAACTCTGAACTCTGAGCTCTGAACTCTGAACTCAAAACTCAGAACTCCAGCTTCGTTTGAATTGCGGCATTGAATGTCTTGCGGTGGTATACTGTGCTGCCGTGCTGTTGGATGGCGAGTTTGTGCTTCAGGGTAGGGTAGCCCATGTTGGTGTTCCAGCCGTAAGCCGGGAATTCTTTGTGAATTTTCTCCATGTACTCATCGCGGTGCGTCTTGGCCAGGATGGAAGCGGCGGCAATGGACAGGTACTTTCCGTCGCCTTTTACAATACAACGGTGCGGGATGTCATGGTATTTTTTAAAGCGGTTTCCATCGATGAGCAACAGCTCAGGCTTTGTTTTTAGCTGGTCCAGGGCGCGGTGCATGGCCAGAAAAGAGGCATTCAGGATGTTGATCTCGTCGATCTCTTCGGGGCTCACCGAAGCCACAGCCCAGGACAGCGCTTCTTTTTCCACGATCGTGCGCAGCAGATCACGGTTTTTCCGGTTTACCTGCTTGGAGTCATTCAGAATTTCATTTTCAAAGTCGGGTGGCAGGATCACGGCGGCGGCAAAAACAGGTCCGGCCAGGCATCCGCGCCCGGCTTCGTCGCATCCTGCTTCCCTGATATTTTCCGACGACCAGGATTTAAGAAGCATGGAATAGAAAGTAATAGTTATTCACAAAGATCAGCAAAAAGAAAACGATGATAAAAACGTTGGCCCATTTCAGGTTTTTCATCGTATCATAATTGGTGGCCATGATCAAAGAGGCCGGCACGCATATCAGAACCGCCGACGCGGCCGGAGCCTCCAGCAAGGTGAGGACCACAAATATCAATAACAGCCCCCACAAGCCTGTAATCATATGCTGCATCAGGCTGATGTTCATATTTCTTAAAAAACCGGTAATTCTCATCACGGAAAAGATAACCATCAGCCCCAGAATCCCGCCTGTGATTAAATTCAGCATGGATGTAAAATGGATCAGGCTGAACACAGGCACCAATGGCGAAAAGACAGCAGGAAGCAGTCCTTTAGTGGTGCCGAACAGGAAAAATCCCGCATACAACATGGCAAAAGGCGTGGCAACGCCGATGACGCTCACCACATAAGGCCTCCACTGGTTTACACGATAGGATATCAGCGCCAGCCAGATAAACAGGATGAGCAGCAAGGCTTCAGGATAAAACAAAACGATGATGCCCAGACCCAGGCCTGCGTCAAAAGCGGTCGCGATTTCACTTTCCGTATCCTGAACCCGGAAGGTCAGAGCGAAAAACAGGGCGGTCAGAAAGGTAACAACCACATAAATATTTAATGGTTGCATTACCGGAAATACGCTGCTGCCCAGAATGAAGAAAAAAGCCGCCAGTGTGGAGTTCTTTTCGGTAAAGCCGTAACGTACCGCAAGATAATTGATGATGAGTGCCGTGACCAGAATCAGAAATAAGCCCACCAACCACTGCACGGGAAAAGAGAGGGGCGACGGGAAAGCAATGCCCAGATAAAACGGAATGTAGTTGGAAGAAGGTTTGGGAGAACTCTGCAGCAATGCGGGCACCCTTAACACCGATGCCATCAGCAAGAGGGCCAGATAGCGCGAAGGAAGTCCGGATTTAAAAAATCGTATCAGCATGCATCAATTCCTTATTTTAGGTCAAAGCCGAGATCCTTTCTGAAATATTTGCCTTGGAAATCGATGTTTTCTACGTTGTCATACGCCGATTTCAGGGCTTCACTGAGGGTGTTGCCATAGGAGGTAACGGCCATTACGCGCCCGCCGCTGGTCTTGATGACATTTTCTTCGATGTCGTTGCCGGCGCCGGCATAAAAAAGGATGCAGTTGTTCAGGTTGCCGATGCCTTTGATCACCTTTCCGGTTTCGTATTTTCCGGGATATCCTTCCGAAACCAATACCACAGAAGCGGCGTAGCGGTCGTCGATTTCCATTTTCTTCTCATCGAGATTCCCGGCGGCGACACCTTCCAGCAGATTCACCAGATCGCTTTTTATGCGCGGGATCACCGATTCTGCCTCCGGATCTCCCAGACGGCAGTTGTATTCGATCACATAAGGCTCCCCTTCTACATTGATCAAACCAAAAAACAAGAATCCCTGATAAGGAATGCCTTCTCTCTGTAAGCCTTCCAGCGTGGGTTTTACAATCCTGTTTTCCACTTTTCCCATGAAGGCAGGATTGGCAAACGTGACCGGAGAAATAGAGCCCATACCCCCGGTATTCAGCCCTGTATCGCCTTCGCCGATCCTCTTGTAATCCTTGGCTTCGGGCAAAATCTTGTAATTTTTTCCGTCGGTAAGGACAAAAACCGAAAGCTCGACGCCTTTCAGAAATTCCTCAATGACCACTTTGTCGGAAGCCTCGCCGAATTTGGCTTCCGCCAGCATGCTGTTGAGTTCGCCTTTGGCTTCTTCAATATTTTCAAGAATTATAACCCCTTTTCCGGAAGCCAGCCCGTCGGCTTTCAAAACATAGGGAGGTTGCAATGTTTCCAGAAAAGCCTTTCCTTCCTCAATCGTATCCCTGGTGAAGGTGGCATAGGCAGCCGTTGGTATTTGGTATTTCATCATAAAAGCCTTGGCAAAATCCTTGCTGCCTTCCAGCTGTGCGGCTTCTTTTTTTGGCCCGATCACCGGGACACTCCTCAAAACAGGGTCGTTGGCAAAAAAGTCATGAATTCCTTCTACCAGCGGAACTTCAGGTCCCACCAACAGCATGTCGATCTCTTTTTCGATGACAGCGGTTTTGATGGTTTCGAAGTCATTTACATCGATGGGTAGGTTGGTGCCGGTCATAGCGGTACCTGCATTACCCGGAGCGATATAGATATGTTCCACTTTGGGACTCTGTGCAATTTTCCAGGATAAGGCATGTTCTCTCCCTCCCGATCCCAGAATTAATATTTTCATGATCAACAGGTTTGGTAGATTTAATTTTTTTTCGATAATACGGATTCTATGGAATTCCAGAATCGTTCTGCGGTTTTATCCCAACTGTAAAGCGCGCCGCGTTTTTTTCCTTTTTCTGTGAGCCCCTTTCTTAAATCCGCGTCAAAAGTAATTCTTTTCATGGCATCTGCAATGGCTTCGGTGTTAAATGGGTCGACGAGCAGCGCTGCATCGCCCGCCACCTCAGGAATCGAAGTGACCTTGGAACTGATCACCGGCACGCCGGCATGGAAAGCTTCCACCACGGGGATGCCGAAGCCTTCAAACAACGGAACGTAGACCAGGGCCAGCGCGGCTCCCAGCAGACCCTTCAGTTTTTCGGGTTCCAGCCTTCCGGTAAAGATGATGTCGGTGAGATGTTTCATGTTAACATAAACATGTTGCATTTCACGGTTCCAGTACATTTTGTCGCCCACGATCACCAGCCGCGTGTCGGTAGGGTTCGCGGTTTTGTATACATCGAAGGCCTTTAACAGCCGTGCGATGTTCTTTCGGGGATTCAGGGCTCCGATGAAAATAAAATACGGCTTGCCTTCGAGGAAATGCTGTTTTACGGCAGCTATCTGTGCGGCATCCAGCGGCTGATACATTTCATGCGAACCGTTGGGAATAACCGTTATTTTTTCCTCCGGGATATGGTACTGGTTGATGATGTCCTGTTTGGAGTATTCCGAAACGGTGACGATGTGATCGGCCTTTAACGCGTACCTGGGAGAGAAATACCGATAATAAATACGGTCTTTCCAGGGCATAAACTCCGGATGGTGTTCGAAATTCAGATCGTGGATTACCAGCAGGTTAGGGAAGGGGGACGCCAACGAATTGTAAGCGTCCGGCGAAATGAAAAGGTCAGGCTGTATCTTTTTTAATGCGCCGGGAAGCATCATCTCAAACCAAAGGTAATGCAGTACCGGATGCCTCGCCGGCGGACCGATGACCACCGGAGTTACATTTTCGGCAAAGATAAATTCCGGGTCATACGGGCGGTCGAATAGAAAATAAAACTGATGCTCCGGGTGCGCTTTGACAATCCGCCTGAAATTTTCGTAGATAAACCAGCCGATCCCTTCCAGCCGGTTCTTCAACAAAAGTCTTGTGTTTACTGCAATGACCAAAATAGATTCCCCTTTCAAAAAAAACAAATGTAATCATTTCCTGCCTGAGGTGTGATCGGGACATCCCTTATTAATATCTTTTCTAAATAATAGAAAACAAGGGCTTTAAACGCTGAATTGGTACCGATTTTAGAAAAAGAATCTGAATATTTTTATATTTTGCATGCTCTGTTGCCTGCTTTTAAAAAAGATGGTTTTTATGGAAGATGAACCATCAGAATCCCGGTGGCAATCAAGTTAGTGCCTGCATTTCATTAGAAAACCAAACACATGGAAAACAAAGACTGGCTGAAATTCTACGGAGATATTCCGCATTCAATCGCCTACCCTGACGGCTCGTTGTATGCCGTATTGAAGAAAAGCATCCGGGACCATAAACAGGATGTTGCTTACGATTTCCTTGGAAAAAAGGCTACTTACGGGCAACTGGGTAAAGAGATAGATGATTATGCCTGTGTTTTTTATGAAATGGGACTGAGGCCGGGTGATACTTTGAGCATCATCATGCCTACCTCCCCGCAGGGAATCATCGCCTTTTACGCCATTAACAAGCTGGGAGGTGTGGCCAGTTTTATCCATCCGTTATCAACAGAAAATGAACTGGAGCATTACCTGACGTTGAGCAAATCCCGGTTTGCCCTGACATTGGATATATTTTATGATAAAATAGCAAATATCAAGACAAAGGTACCGCTGGAAAAGCTGCTGGTGACAAAGATTTCGGAATATATGCCTCCGCTGAAAAAGAAAGCTTATCACGTGATCACGATGAAAAATCGTGTTCGCCTGGATAAATCCTGGTCGTTGTGGCTTGATACACGTCATGTTCTTTGCGATAAGCCGGTGGAAG
The DNA here is from genome assembly GCA_964456625.1 of uncultured Lentimicrobiaceae bacterium. Taxonomy (GTDB): domain Bacteria; phylum Bacteroidota; class Bacteroidia; order Bacteroidales; family F082; genus Sulfidibacterium. Next base: position 38,862 of record CAYWBO010000016.1, read on the forward strand.
ACACGAAAGCCGATAAAAATACGCTGGCCGTGGTGTTGTATAGCGGCGGGACCACCGGCATCCCGAAAGGGGTGATGCTCACCAACGGCAACATCGTGTCCGAAGGTATGCAGGTGGCAGTCTGGGGCAAGCTCGATCATACGGATGTCATTCTGGCCATTCTGCCTATTTTTCATGGCTTCGGGCTGAGCGTTTGTGTGAATGCCGCGCTCGTAGCGGGAGCCAGAACCATTCTGGTGCCTAAGTTCACCGTGAAGGACGTTGCCGGGCTGATCCGTAAAAAACATCCGACTTTCCTGATTGGTGTCCCAACCTTATATCGTGCCCTTTTAAATGAAAAGAAATTCCTGACGGCAGACCTGAGTTTCCTGAAAGCCGTTTTCTCGGGTGCCGACACCTTACCCAGATCGCTGAAAGACGAATTTGATCAGATCGTCAAAGCGAACAAAGGCAGCGCCATGATGCTGGAAGGTTATGGCCTGACGGAAGCAGTGACCGCCATTATGGCTACGCCCATGAACGGGTATCGCGAAGGTTCCATCGGGATTCCGTTTCCCGATATGGATGCCAGGATTTTCGAACCGGGCACAACAAAAGAGCTGCCTCACGGCGAAATCGGAGAGATTTGTGTGGAAGGCCCCGCCGTGATGAAAGGTTATATGAATAATAAAGCGGAAACCAATGCTACGTTGAAAATCCACGACGATGGTAAGACCTGGCTGCATACCGGTGATTTGGGCTATCGCGATGCGGACGGTTTCTTTTACTTCAAACAGCGTTTGAAACGAATGATCAAATCTTCCGCTATGAATGTGTATCCTTCTGAAGTGGAAAATGTGATCTGCAAACATGAGGACGTAAAGCAGGCCTGTGTGATCGGCATAGAAGATGAAAATCAGATACACCGGATCAAGGCTTTTGTGGAGTTACACAATCACGGGAATGCAACCCGGGAAAAAGGCGATGAGATCATTTCCTTCGTGCGGACACAGCTGATTAAATGGAGCTGTCCGCGGGAAGTGGAATTTATGGAAAAGCTGCCACTGACCAAGATCGGCAAGGTGGATTACAGGAAACTTGAAGAACTGGAACATGAAAGAAAATAAAGCACTGGAAAGATTTCGTGAGATTGCGGCCGCTCCGTACGATTATCTGAGGAATTTTAAGGAAACGACCGGGAAGAAGATGATTGGTTCTACCTGCAGTTATACGCCGGAGGAGTTTATTCTGGCTGCCGGAGCTCATCCATTCCGGATTTTCGGTGAATCCAAAGGATTCTCTCATGCCGATGCGCATCTGCAGGCCTATGCGTGTTCCATGGTGCGCGGTATGCTCGAAGACGGGCTCTCGGGAAACCTCGATTTTATCGATGGGGTGGTTTTTCCCCATGCCTGTGACTCCATCCAGCGGTTGTCGGACATCTGGAGGCTGAATGTGAAGTCACTGCATTTCGACGTGTTGCTTCCGGTAAAACTGGATACGCCGCTGGCGAAGTCCTATTTCACGAAAGTGACGGCCCGCTTTAAAAAAGATCTCGAGGAAAGTTTTTCGGTAGCGATTTCTAAGAATGAGTTGGAGAAGGCCATTCAGGTGATGAATGATCTGCGCAGTAAACTCATGCAACTCTATACCTTACAGTCAAAGCATCCCGGTTTTATCAGCGGAAGCGATATCTCGGCCATTGTAAAAGCGTGCATGGTGATGGAAAAACAGGAAGCAGCGGATCTGCTGGGGCAGGTCCTGGAAGAAGCCGGGAAAATGAAATTGGCGGATATGCCATCGAATCCCAAAAGGATCCTGATTTCGGGCAGTATCTGCAGCCACCCCGAGCTTTCGCGGATCATCGAAGGAAAGCATGCGGCCGTCGTATGGGATGACCTGTGCAGCGGCACGCGTTATTTCGAAGGGTTGGTTCCGGATGATGCGGATCCAGTGGAAGCCATCGCATCACGGTTTACATCAAGATACGTATGCCCGGCCAAGCATCTGGGCGTGGAATTCCAGATGGAAAACCTCAAAGAACTGATAACAGAACATCGGGTGGATGCCGTGCTGTTTATGTTTCTGAAGTTCTGTGAACCTTTTTCCTTCGATTATCCCGATATCAAAAAGGCCCTGGAAGAAATGAAAATTCCCTTCCTGATGGTGGAAATGGACCGGCACAACGGCATCGATGAACAAATGCACACCCGCATCGACACGATGCTGGAAATACTTTAATCAAGAAAAAAACGGAAATAACATGGCGGAACGGTTGAAAGCGACGCGGGAAATGAAGAGAATCATGCAACGCTATTATTTTGAGGCTCAGCATGCCCGTTTTATCGGTAAGAAAGTGGCGTGGATCACCAGTGGCGGGCCGGTAGAGCCGTTGATTGCCATGAATATCATCCCGGTGTATCCGGAAAATCACGGCGCCATGATCGGTGCCTCCAAGAAAGGGGGCAAGCTATCGGAATTTGCCGAAGGGCTGGGCTATTCGCAGGATGTCTGTTCCTACGCCAAAAACGACATTACCTCTTCCATCACCAAAGAAAGCCCTGTCAAAGGCGGGCTTCCCAAGCCGGATATGCTGATCTGCAGCAACAATATCTGTGGCACGGTGATGAAATGGTACGAGATCCAGGCCCGGAAATTCAAGGTGCCGCTGTTCATCTACGACACGCCTTTCGTGCATACTGAATTCACCGATGAGGCCAGAGACTACGTCAACGAGCAAACCAAAGAATACATCCGTTTTCTTGAAAAAGCGACCGGAAAGAAATTCAATTACCACAAAATGAAAAAAGTGGGACGGCTGTCGCTGGAAGCCATGCGGATGTGGAAAGCCGTTCTGGAAACGGCAGAACATCATCCCAGCCCCATGACGGCTTTTGATGCGTTTTTTCATCTGGCGCTGATCGTGACCCTTCGCGGGAAAAAAGTGGTGGTAAAGTATTATAAAACATTGTTGAAAGAGCTTCAGGAAAGAAGCCGGCAGGAGGTGGGAGCCGTGGCGGAAGAAAAGTATCGCTTGTTGTGGGACAATTTGCCCATCTGGTACCGGATGCGATGGCTGTCGCAGAAATTCGCATCACATCAGGCCGCCTTGGTGGCTGATACTTACACGCAAGCCTGGTGTGGCGTGATTGACTACATTGATGAAGACGATTTTCTGGGCAGCATGGGAGAAGCTTATACCCGCATCCATTTGAATGTGGGGGTGGACCAAATGGCGGAAACCATCAAGGGATTCATACAGCAGTACAAGGCAGACGGCATCGTGATGCATTCCAACCGGAGTTGTAAGCCTTATTCCTTCGGACAGTACGATATCCAGCATCTGATCAGGGAGACGGGTATTCCCGTATTGATGATCGAAGCGGACATGACGGATGAACGTAAATTCTCTCAGATACAAATAGAAGCACGTATCGACGCATTTATGGAAGTGATAAAACAAAGAAAACAGCATGATTACACTGGGCATTGACATCGGCTCGCTGACAGCCAAGGCGGTTCTGATGGACGGGGATAAGATCATCGAAAAACACCTGATCCCCGTGGGATATAATTCGAAAACGGCCGCCGATAAACTACTGTCGGAGCTTTTGGAAAAGGCATTTATTGAGAGAAAAGCCATCGCCAAAGTGGTGGCGACGGGCTACGGCAGGAACAGTATCGGCTTTGCCGACAAAGCAACCACAGAGATCATCTGCCATGGAAAAGGCATTCATTTTCTACTTCCGGAAATAAGGACTATTATCGATATTGGCGGGCAGGACAGCAAGGTGATCGTACTGGATGATCAAGGTACCGTGGCCAACTTTGTGATGAACGACAAATGCGCCGCAGGCACCGGACGTTTCCTGGATGTGATGGCACGTGCCATGGAAACGGATATCCAGGATTTCGGTCCGTTGGCCCTCAAGGGGCAGCATCCGTCTGAGATCAGCAGTGTATGCACCGTGTTTGCCGAGTCGGAGATCATTTCCCTGGTAGCCAAAGGCGAGAAGCGCGAAGACATCACCTCAGGGATCCATTTCTCCATTGCCCGCCGTATCGCGTCGATGGTGAAAAGGGTAGGACTGATCCCGCCACTGGCCATGAGTGGGGGCGTGGCTTTAAATGTGGGACTGATTCATGCATTGGAAAGTATTTTGGATACAGCCATCAGCACCACACCGCTGTCGCAATACAGTGGTGCACTGGGTGCCGCTTTGCTGGCTCAGGAGTTGAATTGATTTTAGTCGATTCCGGCGATGCGGCTACGACGTTCCAGAAAGACGTTGTCGCGCCAGACGCCTTCTCTTTTTCCGATCTTTTCGCGAATGCCCACCTGCCTGAAACCAAATTTTTCATGCAGATGAATGCTGGCTGTGTTTTCCGGAAAGATGGCCGCCTGCAGCATCCAGATGCCATGGGCTTCCGAAGCATCGATCAACGCCTGCATCAACAGACTTCCGGCGCCCTGGTTTTTGAACGCCTCTGCAATATAAATGCTGACTTCGCAAACGCCGGCATAAACAGGGCGCACTGAAACCCCCGAAAGGGCAACCCAGCCGGCAACTTTTCCACTTTCTCTGGCAACAAAGCGACAGTCTTTCCGGTGTTTTTCATCCCATAGTTCCCAGGGAGGACATTGGGTTTCGAAGGTGGCGTTTCCTGTGTTGATGCCTTCCTGGTAAATGGCTGCCACCTGTTCCCAGTCGCCGGGCTGCATTTTCTCAATATTCATGATGGTGTTGTCTTTCGGGATAACAAGTCCTATTCCCAGTCACCGGACTGTTTCATGGTCACTTCTTCAATATTAATCTTTAATACGACAATGCTTTCTACGTTTTTCTCCTTATAGATGTTGTTTTCCGCACTGCCGTAATGCTCCATGATCCGGTCCAGCCCGAAACGCTTTTCCTCATCACCGGTCAAAATATCCACGGTTCCGAAGCCGATCAGTGATCTGTATTTTGCCGTCCAGTTGCAGGCCAAGGCGTCTTTCTGTACTTCGTGACCGTAATCCACCTCAAAACAAACCCGGTTGTTTTGCTTCAGAATATCAATTTTCTTTCCTTTCGCTGCCGAATGGATGTAAATGGCGTTGTCGTAATAACCGTAATTTACCGGTACCAGATAGGGCTGGCCGTTGTTTACCATGGCAATCCGGCATATTTCTGCCTTCGACAGAATATCTTCAACAAATTTTTTATCGGTGATCTCTTTGTCTTTTCTGCGCATAAATTCTTCTTGGCTCGCTGTTGCAAAGTTAAAAGGTTGGTGGTATAAAAATCACGGAAAGCGTATTTATTGAAAAGGAACGGGCATATTTGAAATTCCCATCCCAAACAAAGCATAATCGTATTTTATTGGATCGTCAGGATCCAGCTTACGTAAGGCTGCTGTCAATTCTTCCACAGCTTTCCAATCGCTTTGCTTTCGCTGAAGCAGTCCCAGCTGCCGTGAGATTCTTCCCGTGTGAAGATCCAGCGGGATCATCAGTGCGGAAGCCGGAATTTTTGTCCACAACCCAAAGTCGACGCCCTTGTCGTCCTTCCTGACCATCCACCTTAAAAACATATTGATCCTCTTGGCGGCCGAACCTTTATCCGGATTGGCCAGATGCTTTTCCGAACGGGGCAGGTGGGGAGCTTTCAGCATTTCCTCACGCAGGCCCGTGATCAGTCCCCTGATATCTCCTGCCTTTCTGAAGGATTCATGGGCCACGTTTTCCAGGCCTCCTTTTTCGCGATAAATGCGCTTTAAAGCCTCTGTCAGAAACAAGAGATCGGAGGCGTTGAACGTCCGGTAATAAAAACCGGTGAGTTGCTTCAGTTCCTTGTCTTTTGCCGTGGTGACGAACTCAAAAGGCTGATTTCCCATTAGTTCCATCATCGATTGAGCGCTTTTTAAGATGGCGGTACGGTTGCCCCAGGAAATCAAAGCTGTTAAAAAACCTGAAATTTCTATGTCTTCTTTTCGTGAAAATTTATGCGGAATACTAACAGGATCGTTGATAATGAATGACTTACAATTGAAAACCTCAACGTTTTTGTCCAAAAATGATTTTAGCTCCAATGACAATTATTTAGAAGGATTAAAAATAAAATTCTATCTTAGCCACAAAATAAACGTAAAAAGTTGACAAAATTGAAAAAGATCCTTACAACGATGATCATTTTGGCCGGAGGCCTGATTTTCGCAAGTTTTACCTATGCCCAGGGAAACGGAACCATGATGAAGAGCCAGAAGGCTAATCTGGTTATCCCTGCCGGAGTTCATTCGATTATCATGCAGCATTGCTTCATGTGTCACAATACAAAATCAAGAGGTACGAAATCGAAAGAAAAGCTGAGTTTCGACCTGCTGACACATATGGAACTGCCTACGATTGTGGCAAAATTGCAGAATATCTCGGATGAATTGAACAATGACAAGATGCCTCCCAAGAAGTTCCTGGAGCACCATCCCGAAAAGGCTTTGAATGCCAAAGATAAGAGCACATTGACACTTTGGGCCATCGCTTCTGCTGATTCGTTAATGAGACATAAATAAATCTACTCAAATGAAAATAAAACTAACAGGAAAAAACATCCTGAAGCTGGTAGGGATACTGGTGGTTTTGTTTCTGGTGATCCAGTTATTCCCGGGCAAGCGGCCCGCCGGTGCGAAAGACAATCCTTCGGATTTGATTCAGAATACCAAAATGCCTGCTCAGGTCGCACACATGATCAGGACTTCCTGTTACGATTGCCATTCCATGGAAACCCATTATCCCTGGTACGACCGCATGGCGCCTGCCACCTGGCTCGTTTATCGCGATGTGCGTGCAGGGCGACGGCACCTGAATTTTTCTGATTGGACGAAGTTGAGCAAGGCCGAAAAGCTCAAAGCACTGAACCATATCGGCGAAGAGGTGGGCAGCGGCGACATGCCCTTTTTGCCGTATGCCATTATTCATAAAAAAGCAAGGCTGAATAAGGAGCAAAGAAAGATTCTTGTTGACTGGACCAAACAGTACAGCAAGGATTTGTTTTATGCTAATTAATTTTAC
>CAYWBO010000017.1:0-1119 GCA_964456625.1 uncultured Lentimicrobiaceae bacterium
CGTATGGCCGACCGTATCCTGGGCATGGGTGACATCGTAACCCTGGTGGAAAAGGCCCAGGAGCAGTACGATGAAGAAGAAGCGCGGAAGCTGCAGAAAAAAATAGCCAAGAACCAGTTTAACTACGACGATTTCCTGAAACAGATCCAGCAGATCAAGAAAATGGGAAATGTCAAGGATCTGATGGGCATGATTCCCGGTATGAGTAAAGCCGTCCGGGATCTGGATATCGACGACGATGCGTTCAAAGGCATCGAAGCCATTATCCACTCCATGACGCCGGAAGAACGTGCCAATCCTAAGATTCTGAGCGGCTCAAGGCGGAAAAGAATCGCAGACGGAAGCGGTACCACCATCCAGGAGGTGAACCGCCTGATCAAGCAATTCGGCGAAACCAGTAAAATGATGAAGCTTATGACATCGGGCAGGGGCAAAGCCATGATGAACGCGATGGGTGGAAGACGATAATTCCCTCTTCAGTGCCGGTTCAAACAGGTTGTCTGCATTATTAAATCAGTATTCATATTAAAACAAGTATCGTCCCATGGCAAAAAAACAAGAACCCATTATCATCGACGGCCGTTTGGTGTCTGCTAAGATCAAAGAAGAAATCAAAGAAGAAGTGGCTCATCTGATAGATCATCATGACAAAGCACCGCATCTTGCTGCAGTGTTAGTAGGTGATGACCCTGCCAGTCAGACTTATGTGAACGGGAAGGAAAAGGCAGCCCACGCCGTGGGTATCGTCTCCTCGATATACCGGCTTCCAGAAAGCACCACGGAAAAAGAACTGCTGGATGTCGTTAACTATCTCAACAATGATGATGAAGTCGATGGGTTTATCGTGCAGTTGCCGCTTCCGAAGCATATATCAGAAGAAAAAGTGATTAACACCATCAGCCCCGTCAAGGATGTGGATGGATTTACACCCATCAACGTGGGAAATATGGTGCTCGGAAAGCCCGCTTACATTTCAGCGACTCCTTTCGGAATTCTGGAACTGCTGAAAAATTATGGCATTGAACTCGAAGGAAAGCATGTGGTGGTACTGGGACGTTCTAATATCGTCGGAAGACCTGTCAGTATTTTGCTTTCGCAGAAAGCGCCGGAAGCCAATGC
>CAYWBO010000017.1:1219-17733 GCA_964456625.1 uncultured Lentimicrobiaceae bacterium
TCGTCGGAAGACCTGTCAGTATTTTGCTTTCGCAGAAAGCGCCGGAAGCCAATGCCACGGTGACAGTATGCCATAGTCGTACGAAAAACCTGGAAGAAATCACCCGTCAGGCGGATGTTTTGGTTTGTGCCATCGGTGTGCCGCAGTTTGTGAAAGCCGGCATGGTGAAGGAAGGGGTAGTGGTAATCGATGTGGGAATGCATCGTTTGCCGGATGAAACCAAACAAAAAGGCTATCGTTTGGTAGGGGATGTCGATTATGATGAAGTATCCAAAAAAGCTTCCTATATCACACCGGTTCCGGGTGGCGTAGGCCCGATGACCATCGCCATGCTGCTGAAAAATACGCTGTTGGCGCATAAAAAAGAAATTTATAAATAGTCGTTTCCCTTTTGGGGACTTTTCTTCGCAGCAATTACTGTTGCAGAGGATGTTAACGTTAAAAATTGAAGGATCAGGGTATTATGAAAATTCCTGAAACAGCATTATTGGAAGGAGGCAGGAAACTGCCGGTGATGGAGGAGTTCTACACCCTCCAGGGGGAAGGATTCAATATGGGAAAAGCGGCCTATTTCATCCGCCTGGGCGGATGTGATGTGGGCTGTGCCTGGTGCGACAGCAAAGAAACCTGGAATGCCAACCTGTTTCCGCCGGTGCCGGTAGAGGAAGTGGTGGAACGGGCTTCGCAGCATCCTGCCAAAACCGTGGTGGTCACAGGCGGAGAACCGTCGCTGTATCCGCTGGATATTTTTACTGCTGCGTTGAAAGAGAAAGGGATGATGACCATGCTGGAGACTTCAGGCGCTTATCCGTTGACGGGCAACTGGGATTGGATCTGCCTCTCACCCAAGAAAAATGCCCCGCCCAGAAAAGACATTTATGCACGTGCCCGGGAACTTAAGGTCATTATTCAGACCAAAGCCGATCTGGAGTGGGCCGAGAAAAATGCCGTTTATGTTTCTCCGGATTGCCAGTTGTTCCTTCAACCTGAATGGAGCGTGGCCGAAAGCATCATGGATACCTTGACACAATACGTTATGGATCATCCGCAATGGCGTATTTCCCTGCAGTCGCATAAATACATGCGGATTCCTTAGTGTTTCTCGTCTTTTCTTCAGACAAACAAAGGAATATTACAATTAATGTTTCCGGTCCCTTCTCATTAAGCATGGATCTTTCTTAGTTTTGCAGAAAGCGTCTCAAACTGAAATATAAGATCGTCATAGGGCTTATCGTTTTGCTTGTAGCAACCTCTTTTGTCAGGGCACAGAACACCACTGAGCCGGACAAAAGAGCACAGACATTATTTGAAAAAGCACTGTCAGCCTATCGTTCCGAAAATCTTGCGGAAGCACAGAAATTCCTGGTGAAAAGTATCGAACGCGACAGGACTTTCGTGGATGCTTACCTGTTGCTGGGTGATCTGCAAACGGAGATGAAACAAATCCCGAAAGCCGAAGAAGCTTACCGGCAGGCATTAAAGATCGATCCCACGGGGCATCCCAGGGCCTGGTATCTGCTGGCACGACTGCAATACCAACAGGGAGAATATGAGGGAGGCGCCGTTTCCGCAAGTCGTTTTTTAAACCTGGCGCATCCTGCGGGAAGACAAAAGCAGGAAGCGGAACATCTGCTGGAAAGCTGCCGGTTCTCTGCCTGGGCCGTCGCGCATCCTGCCCATGATTCCCTGCATCCGCTGGATGATTCCGTCAATTCTGGCGGTTCGGAGTACGTCAACTTCGTGAACGAAGCCAACAACCAAATGATATTTACCCGAAAAGGGATGGAAAACATCGGTACGTTGCAACGCCCTGTTTACAAGGAAGAGGTTTTTGTATCCCACAGGACCGACCACCATTGGGGAGTGCCAAAGAAAATGAGTTTCCCCTGGCCGGACAATGCCAACATGGGCGCCGTAAGCTTTTCGCTCGACGGACGTTCGGTTTACTTTACGGGATGTTACTGGCCCGGCGGGAACGGTAGTTGCGATATTTATGTCAGCCACCATGACGGGGCTTTCTGGTCTGCACCTGTGCATCTGGACCAGTCCGTTAACACCCGGGCCTGGGATTCGCAGGCCGTGGTTTCTTCCAACGGGTATTATCTTTATTTTGCTTCCAGAAGGGCAGGAGGGAAAGGCGGCTCTGACCTTTGGGTTTCGAAGCTGCAAAAGGACGGTTTGTGGGGAGTACCGAGAAATCTGGGCGACAGCATCAATACCGCCGGGAACGAAGTGGCCCCTTTCCTGCATGCAGACGGCAGGACACTCTATTTCGCTTCCGATGGCTGGCCCGGTTTGGGTGGCTACGACCTTTTTGTATCCCGGGAAAAACCGGACGGGACATGGTCGAAGGCAAAGAACCTGGGATATCCGGTCAACACAAAGTACGATGAGATCAACATCTTTGTGGCGCCCAACGGCAAACATGCCTGGATCTCTTCGGACAGGATAACGCGTAAAGATTATGATATTTTTGAGTTCGTTCCCCGTGCCGGCATCAAACCCGGTAAAGTGGATATCCTGACGGCGTCTGTTACCGATAGTGCCACCCATCTACCGTTGCGGGCCATGGCGATCCTCAGCACCTTACCGGCAGGCAAGGTCGTGGACTCGCTGCTGTCGGACGTAAACGGGACCTTGATGATGGCGTTGCCGCTCGGCGAAAATTATGCCCTGCATGTTTATCGGAAAGGATATCTGTTCTATTCGGATCACTTTAACCTGATGAAAGACACCACTGCAAAGAGGATTCATGAAAATATTATGTTGCAGGCCGTGGCCGCGGGAAACCGCATCAGGCTTGAAAATATTTACTTCCGGTTCGATGAGTCTGAGCTGAGTCCGGCTGCCTTCCCCGAATTGAACCGTGTGGTGCAGTTCCTGAAACAGAACGGCGGCATCCGGGTACAGATATCAGGATTCACCGACAATGTGGGAACGGAGGCGTACAACCTGAAACTTTCGGTGGAACGGGCAAAAGCCGTGAGTGATTATCTTGTGGCACATGGCATTTCCGCATCCCGGCTCACCTGCAAAGGCTATGGAAACACACGTCCGGTGGCTGATAATGCTACCGCTGAAGGCCGGGCCAAGAACCGTCGTACCGAAATTGTCATCCTTTCGGTCCCAAGACATTGATCCTCGTTACAGATCCAGTTCCAGTCCGTCGTAGGCAAGTTCCACAAACGATGGCAGTTCCTTTGCTATGTCCGCGTGCAATCCCAGCATGTGGCTGATGTGGGTAAGGTAGCCTTTCTCCGGTTTCAGCTCCTGCAAGACTGCCACGGCTTCTTCCAGGTTAAAGTGCGAAGCATGATGTTTTTTACGCAACGCATTGATGACGACCACCTTGCTTCCGGCCATCTTATCCATGGTTTCCGGCGGGATGTAATTGGCATCCGTCACATAAGAGAAATCGCCGATGCGGAAACCCATGACCTTCATCCTGGCGTGCATCACCGGAAGGGGAAGAATCTCCAGATCACCTATTTTAAAAGGCTCTTCCGACATATCGATCAGGTTCATATCCGGTACACCGGGATAGGGCATCTCATCAAAGGCATAGGAAAATTCTTGTTTTATGGCTTTCTGATCGCGCGGTATGGCATAGATATCCATGGCTTTTTTATAGAGATAATTAAAAGAGCGAACGTCGTCCAGGCCGGCAATATGATCTTTATGGCAGTGCGTTATAATAATGGCGTCCAATTTGTCGACCTTTGCCCGCAACATTTGATATCTGAAATCGGGGCCGGCATCTATATTGATTTGGGTGTTCTTCTGTGTGATCATCACCGAAGTGCGGAGCCGGTGATCCCTTTTGCCTCCTTTCGTACAAACTTCACACTTGCAGCCTACTACCGGAATCCCTTGTGAAGTCCCTGTCCCTAAAAACGTTACTTTCATTAATGACTCTTACTTTGGTCCAAATTTTTTATTCAAAGGTATTTTATTTTTAGCAGCTATTAAAAACTTTGTTAGTTTTACATTTCAATATGCAAACCGGTAGTTTTATAAAATAAATCCGCTTGACAAGAAGATGAGTGTAATGAGTGATGTTGCCTCTGTTACGGACCAGAATATTGAAGAGGTGCAAATTGAGCCTTATCGGCAGATAGAAAGGCTGTGTTTATTTTTTGAAGCGGAAAACAGAGACGATTACCAGAAAATTTTATCGTTCGTTTCCGTGGTGAAGAAGGAAATTCAGCGTGTGGAAGCTGTGGTGTTTTATTTGGGAAAGTTGCCTGAGCCGATTCCTGGAGACGGGTCGTTGTTTCTGGTGGGAAAAAGGGATTTTAACCTGTTCAAACAAAAGAGTGCCGCTTTGAAAGAATGGCTCAGGACGTATACCTTTGACATGCTGATCAGTTTTGAAAAGAAAAATCACGAAAAAAGCGAACGTGTCATCAAAAATATAAAAGCGAAGATAAAGGCGGGCCCTAATTTCGGCGGGACAAACCCGTATTTCGATCTGACCATAGGCAAGCCGGACGAAAAGATGGAGTTAGAAGCATTCTACAAACAGGTAAAACACTATTTTTCAAAACTTAACATCAACTTAAACGTATGAAAGATAAAGCAATACTTGACGGGACCGGGGTAGCCATCGTGACCCCATTTCACAATTACGGAACCATAGATTTCGGAAGCCTGGAAAAGTTGGTTGATTTTATCATTGAAGGGGGTGTTGATTTTATTGTGGCACTGGGAACTACCAGCGAAGCCGCTACCATGACCGAAGACGAGAAAATGGCTGTGATGGATGTGGTCGTAGAGACGGTGAACGGGCGTGTTCCTATTGTGATGGGTATGGGAGGAAACAGCACACAGGCCATTGTCAGCAAGATTAAAAAAACCGATTTTGATGGAATAGAGGCCATTTTATCGGTGACCCCTTATTATAACAAACCCAATCAGCGCGGGATTTACGGGCATTTCAAGGCAATTTCTGCCAGTAGCCCGGTGCCCATAATTTTGTACAACGTGCCGGGACGTACGGCTTCGAATATCTCTGCCGAAACCACCCTGAGCCTGGCCCGCGACTTTGACAACATCATTGCCGTGAAAGAGGCATCCGGAAATTTCACACAGATCATGGACATCCTTCGTGACAAACCGGATGGTTTTAAAGTATTTTCCGGAGACGATGCCATCACTTATCCGATGATGACACTGGGCGCTACGGGTGTGATTTCCGTGATAGCCAATGCATATCCGAAACCGTTCTCTGATATGGTGAGGATGATCAAAGCCGGAGAGTATGAAAAGGCCCTCCAAATCCATTATTCTTTGATCCCGATCATTCACCAAATGTTTGCCGATGGCAATCCGGCCGGAGTAAAAGTGGCGCTGGAAGCCATGGGTTTGATGAAAAACAACCTGCGACTTCCGCTCGTGAAAGCCAACAAGTCGGTAAACCTCGCCTTAAGCGCGCTTGTAGCCGAGTATAAATATCCGGTATAGTATACCCGAATTAATATGCGCTTTGATGAAACGCCTGATACTGGTATGGATTGTTATTTTCCTTTCGGGAAATGTGGTGCTCAGGGCCCAAACCGTAATCAGCAACCAGCGGTATGAATCGCTCCTGAATAACAGGGGAGAAGTTTATTTTCGGTTTCCTTATTCCATTGTAAAGTCTCACCCCGGACTCCTGCAGAGCCTGGGGGCTTTTATTTCCATCGACCGCGTTGGTCAGGATTATGTTTATGCTTATGCCAATAAAAAAGGCTTCTCCGGATTTCTCGACCTGAAGATTAATTATCAGCTGCTGCAACCGCCTTCTATGGTGTTGAGCCCTGAAAAGCTAGCCCCGGCACATCTGAAAGCTATCGCTGCATGGGACTATTATCCCAGCTACAAGCAATATCTGAGCCTGATGAATCAGTTTCAGACAACATATCCGCAACTTTGTAAACTTGTAGATATCGGTAAAACAGTGGATGGTCGCGATTTGCTGTTCATCCACATCAAGAGCAACAAATACAACACGCTTAACAAGCCGCAGTTCATGTACACATCCACCATGCATGGTGATGAGACTACCGGTTATGTGCTGATGCTGCATCTTATTGATTATTTGTTGAGTAATTACGGAAAGATCCCTCGGGTTACAAACATGGTGGACAGCCTGGATATCTGGATCAACCCGTTGGCCAATCCCGACGGAACGTATGCAGGCGGCGATACTTCCGTTTACAACGCCACCCGTTTTAATGCCAACGGCGTAGATCTGAACCGCAATTATCCGGACCCCCAGGCGGGACAGCATCCTGACGGCAATGCATGGCAGCCAGAAACAATCGCCTTCATGAATTTTGCGGCAGCGCACCATTTTGTGTTATCCTGTAACATGCATTCAGGCAATGAAGTGGCCAACTATCCCTGGGATACATGGTCTTTTCCTACTGCTGACAATGCCTGGTGGCAATATGTTTGCCGGCAGTATGCCGATACGGTTCATGCTTACAGTCCTGCCGGTTATTTTACCGATGAAAACGATGGTATTACGGACGGTTATTCCTGGTATCAGATCACCGGCGGAAGGCAGGATTACATGAACTATTTCCGGCATGACCGGGAGTTTACCCTGGAACTGTCGCAGATAAAAGAACCGGTCCCGTCAACCTTGCCATCTTACTGGGAGTATAATTACAGGTCTTTTCTGGATTATATGCATCAGGCACTGGACGGCATACGCGGGGTGGTCACTGACAGTATTTCAGGCCAGCCGGTGAAGGCGGATGTTTTCATCGACAACCACGACACGGATAATTCGGACGTCTATTCCGATTCCCTTACGGGCGCTTACTTCCGTCCAATCCAAGCCGGAACCTTTGATGTTACATTTTCTGCACCGGGATATGTGAACAAAACACTGAAGAGCATTCAGGTTCGGGATGAAAAGTCGGTTGTGGAAAACGTGGCGCTAAAACCTTCTTCCACCGGAATCGCAAAAACTACGAGCTCTGATCAGCCGCAGGCTTTTCCGAATCCTGCTTACGATAAGGTGCGATTCAGTAATTTATCCGGTGTTGCCGAAGTACAGTTTTATTCCCTTTCGGGAGATCCCGTTCTTGATGCATCGGTAACTTCATCAACCTCCCTGAACATTCGCTATCTTCCCAGAGGAATTTATTTGTTGCAGATTACCGTTAAGGACAAAACTTACATTCAAAAGATACTGTTGAGATAATTTGAAATGATTTCTGCAGGCTTTTCGACGTTATTTTACCCGGAATTTTATCTCCGGAATAGTAAATAATTATCGCTTCATCAGCCTTGGGCAATTTTAAATTCTTCTGAATATTCTTTGTTGTCCAATTTTCTTTTTACTTCTTTGAAAGCATTAATGGTGTATTCCACGTCTTCCAGTGTGTGCACTGCTGTAGGGATCAGACGCAACAGAATGGTACCTTTAGGAACCACAGGATAGACAACAATAGAACAGAAAATATCATAATTTTCACGCAGGTCGTAAGTGATCTGAGTAGCATCAGCAACAGTTCCACTCAGCATAACGGGAGTAACCGGAGAAGCGGTATTTCCAATGTTCAGACCGGCATCGCGCAGACCCTTTTGCAGGGTTTTTACGATAAGCCAGAGTTTTTCACGGTGTGAAGGATCTTCGCGCAGCAGCTCCAGCCGTTTCATGGCACCAAAGACCATCGGCATGGGCAATGATTTCGCGTAGATCTGCGAGCGCATATTAAATCGCAGGTACTTGATCACTTTTTCGTCACCGGCAATAAAACCGCCGATTCCTGCCATGGATTTGGCAAAGGTTCCGAAGTAAAGATCAATTTTATCCCGAACTCCGAAATGCTCGTCGGTACCGGCTCCTGTTGGTCCCATGGTTCCGAAACCATGAGCATCATCTATCAGAATTCTGAAATTATATTTTTCTTTTAAAGCGACTATTTCAGGCAGATTCCCCAGATCACCGGCCATACCGTAAACACCTTCTGTGATGAGCAGGATGCCGCCACCGGTTTTTTCCACCAGCCTGGTAGCCCTTTCCAACTCTTTTTCAAGATTGGCCATGTCATTATGAGGATATACAAAGCGTTTTCCAAAATGCAGACGCATTCCATCGATAATACAGGCGTGCGCTTCCGAGTCATAGACGATCACGTCGTTGCGGTTCACCATGGCACTGATGATGGAAACCATCCCCTGATAGCCATAATTTAACAAATAAGCGGAAGGCCTTCCCACGAAAGCAGCCAGCTGCTGCTCCAGTTGTTCGTGATATTTGGTATGTCCCGACATCATTCTGGCACCCATGGGGTAAGCAAGGCCCCACTGAGCAGCAGCATCGGCATCGGCTTTTCTTACCTCCGGGTTGTTTGCCAGCCCCAGGTAGTTGTTCAGACTCCAGATAAGCCTTTCCCGGCCTTGAAACATCATTCTATTGGAAATTGCACCTTCCAGTTTCGGAAACATGTAGTAGCCTTCTGACTCATCAGCGTACATTCCGAGAGGTCCCATGTTTACCTCACATTTGTCAAATATGTCCATCTTTTTTAGGTTTTAACTCCGCAAAAGTAAGGATTATTGGCAAATTTCTAGGGATGATTTCAAGTTCTTTTAAGAATAAATGAGGAATGGTTGTTTTCCGTAAAAAGGAACCAAGAAACCCGGGAGGATGATAGAAATACAGTGCTTTAGAAAGCTTTATTTCAGTTTGTTATGATTGATAAAGCTGTCTGAGAAGCTGTTCCTGTTTTTCAATCAAATCCTGGGCTTCCTGAAGACTGATTTCGCGGAAGCGGATTATGTCACCTGTTTTCAATTGCCCTGCCAAAGGAATATCCACGGAAATGACATTGGCAATCTGGGTATAACCGCCTACTGTCTGATGATCGGCCAGCATGATGATGGGCTGTCCGTGCCCCGGAACCTGGATGCTGCCGTTGGTGATCCCAGACGAAATGATGTCGGCGCCTGATTTATGACCGATGGCCGGACCTGTTAAACGGTAGCCCATCCGGTCGTTTTGCGGGCTGACGGTATATTCCGAAGTCAGAAAAGCTTTGAGGCCTGAAAATTCAAAGCGTGTCACTTCCGTTCCCGGTAGGATCCGCAGCGTTTTTGTCACAGGGTAGAACCGTCTGAATTCATAGGGTAGCTTTCGCTCTGCCGTAATCCCGGTTGACCTGATGGGAATCTCATCTCCGTTTTGGATGTTCCGTCCCTTAAATCCGCCTATACGCCCTCTCAGGTAGGTGGATTTGCTTTTCATGACTTCCGGGACATCGATCTCTCCGGCTATGGCCAGATAGGTTCTCACACCTTGCAACGCCACTCCCGTCTTTAAAATATCTCCTCCGGACACGTGATAGGAAACTTCCGTATCGATCATTTTTCCATTCAAAGATGCTGCCAGTGGGGCGCCGCTGAGGGCAAAAACCGTTTCACACAGAAATTCGATCTCCGGTCCCTGAAAGGTGATTTCAAAACAGGCGGATGCTCTTTTGTTTCCCACAAGCCAGTTGGCGGTTTGCATGGAGTAACTGTCCATGGCCCCGGAGACAGGCATGCCAAACCTTTGAAAACCATAGCGTCCCAGGTCCTGGATGGTAGTTAAAAAACCGCCTTTTATGAATCTTATTCCTTCCATGACTGACCTTCTGAAATGGTTTCAAATTCCTCCCTGCTGATCGCTTCAAAGCGGATCAGATCGCCGGCCCGGAACAGAAAAACATCCTTGCTGTCCGGTTTAAAAATTTTCAGGGGCGTTCGCCCGATGATCTGCCATCCGCCCGGACTTTCGATGGGGTAGATGCCTGTTTGTCTGCCGGCTAATCCGACAGAACCTTCCGGTACTACCTGCCTGGGCAAGCTTTTTCGCTGGCAGGCGATTCTTTCGTCTGTTTCTCCGAGGTAAGGAAATCCGGGCGTGAATCCCAGCATAAAAACACGATATGTTGTGGCCTTATGCATTTTTACGATTTCATCAGGGGATAACCCGGTTTGTGCTGAGACTTCCTGCAGATCCGGTCCGAATTCCGGATCATAACAAACCGGTAATGTGATGGTTCTGGCTTTGACGACGGTTTCTTCCTTTTTTTCTTTCAGCATTTTCCCGATTTGATGGTAAAGGGTTTTAAACGAGAGGATCAAAGGGTTGTATAGGATCAGTAGGGAAGCATAGGCCGGAATGGTTTCGATGACGCCCGGAATATCTGTCATTTCCAGTTTGTTTCGGAGCGCCATCACTTTCCGGTTGTCGCTCTCGGAAATCTGCGTTCCGAATCTGACAAGAACGGCTGCATCTCCGGAAGGAAGAATTTGCGTGGGGAATTCCGTCATGCTTTCAGGGCTTGTATTTCAACACCGTTTTTTTCGAGATGATTTCGTAAAGAACTTGCCAGTTCCAGCGCTGCGGGATTATCCCCGTGAATACAGATGGTATCGGCTTTGATCTGAATTTCACTGCCGTCAATGGTCTGAACAGTCTGGCTCTTGAGCATTTGCAACACTCTTTGGTTACAAATCTCCGGATCATGGATCACAGCTTCCGGTTGTGACCTGGGAACCAGTTTTCCGTCACGGGTGTAAGCCCGGTCCGCAAAAACTTCCGATGCCGTTTGTAATCCCATTTTTCTGGCAATTTCCAGCATCACTGAATGTGCCAGTCCCACAAATATTAAATTGGGATCCAATTGCATGATGGCTTCTGCGATGGCTTTGGCCACAGATTCATTTTCGGCGGCTTCATTGTAAAGTGCGCCGTGTGCTTTCACATGTTGTAATTTGCCTCCCAGAGCTTCTGCTACGGCTTTTAAAGCTGCTACCTGGTAAAAGACATAGGCTCTGACTTCTGCGGGCGTCAAATCCATTTTTCTTCTCCCAAAGCCCATCAGGTCCGGATATCCGGGATGTGCCCCGATGGCCACTTTGTTTTCCAGCGCCAGCCGTACAGTTTTTTCCATCACCACCGGATCTCCGGCATGGAATCCGCAGGCGATGTTGGCAGAAGTAATGTATTTCATGACTTCAGCGTCATTTCCCATTGTAAAGGAGCCAAAACTTTCTCCCAGGTCCGAGTTAATGTCTACTTTCATGAGCCCTCTGAATTTTGTGGTTGGGTCAGAATCCGATAAAAATCAAAATTACAAAATTCCCAGCGCGAAAAGAATGCTTTTGCCTCCCAAAATAATCATGATTAATACAATGACAATGCCCAGGATATTCTGAAACAATTTGTTGGTGCTATTTCCAAGCAAGTTCTTGTTATTCATGATGATGAGAAGATAGATTGCAATCACCGGCAGCAAAATACCGTTGGTGATCTGGGCAAATACGATGGCCTGGATGGGACTTGATCCGGCCATGGAGAATCCCACACCAATTAAAAGAATAGCCATCCATACGGCTTTGAATTTTCCTGATTTTAGTCCGGCATCCCATCCCAGAATCCCTGAAGTGGCATAGGCTGCAGCCAGCGGCGCCGTGATGGCTGAAGAGATACCTGCCGCAAAGAGTCCCAGCGACATGAATATGGCAGCCCAGTTACCCAGTAACGGCTTGAGTTGTGCTGCCAGGTCGGCAGCGCCGCGAATGTGGGCGTGTGATCCGAAAAATGCCACGGCAGCCGTGATTACGATAGACATGGAAATGATTCCTCCCAGAATAATGGAAATGCTTAAATCGAAGCGGGAATCCTTTAGGTCCTCCTTGCTTTTCCACTTTTCCTGGACGGTGGAAGCGTGCAAAAACAAATTGTAGGGAACTACCGTGGTCCCCACAAGACCGATCAGCATCATCAAACTACCGGAGGGCAGTGTAGGCACAAACATGCCTTTCAAAACAGTCCAGAAACCGGGTTTGATGATGAACATGGTGGCAATGAACGAAACACTCATAATTACGACCAGAAAGATCAGTGCCCGTTCCAGATATTTATAACTTCCCAACAGCAGGATGAAAAAAGCGGACAGTCCTATCACCAGTTCCCAGATTCTCATGGACCAGATATCCGGAAGGTGAAACCCCGCCATTGTAGAGAGTCCTTCCATCCCCAGCGAGGCCCCCAGAATGTTTCCGGTCTCGTAGGCAGCATTCCCGATGACTATGGCCGAAAGTACGAGCAACACCGCCAAGGCCTTCGCAAAAGGATTGCCAAACTGCTGCCGCAGTGCTTCTCCCAATCCTTTTCTTCCTACAATCCCGAGTCTCGCTGACATTTCCTGAAGGATGATGGTCGCGATGACTGAAAAAAGAAGCCCCCAAAGGAGGGCATATCCGAAACCTGCTCCGGAAAGCGTACAGGTGGTGATGGTACCAGGACCGATAAAAGCTGCCGTGATCAGTAATCCGGGACCCAGTGATTTTAACTTTTTTTGAATACTCATTTCTTCCCATTGGTTGTCTTAGGATTCCCGGGGCAAGCAGAAGGAATTCAAGACATTTTCCTGATTATTTATCCAGATTGAATTGCTGTAATATTGTTTTGAATTTATCCAGTTGGATTGGCTTTGAGATGTAGTCATTACAGCCTGCAGTCAGGGCTTTTTCGCGATCCTCTTCCATCGCGAAAGCTGTCTGTGCAATGATCACCACATCTTTATTAAATTTCCGTATCTCACGTGTGGTCTGATAACCATTCATTCCTGGTATTCTAATATCCATCATGATGATGTCGACATCAGGATTTTGCTTGCAAATCTCTATGGCTTTCACCCCCGAGGTTGCCACCAGCAAATTTTTTGCAATAGGGGCCAAAACATATTTCAAAAGCATTTCCGAGATATCATCGTCTTCCACAATCAGGATCTTCAGCTTCCTTCCTCCTTTTTCTTCGAGCTTGTTCTGCTTTTCTTTTTTGTCTTGAAGCGTTGCCTCTGTAATGGGATGGTACGGCAAAGTAAAATAAAATTCCGTTCCGTGATCTTTGCCATCACAGCTGCTTTCGAACCAAATTTTACCACCAAGCATTTCCACATACGCCTTTGATATGGATAACCCCAGGCCGGAACCTTCATGGTGACGTGTTAAAGAGTCGCTGCCTTGACGGAATCGCTCGAATACCACTTCTCTGTATTCGTCGGGAATACCGTGCCCTGTGTCCTTGACAAAGAATTCAAGCATGTCCCCTTTTCTCCGATAGCCGAAGTCTATCGAACCTTCAGAAGTGAAGGTAAGTGCATTTTTTATGATGTTGGCCAAAATGCTGGAGATCTTTTCGCGGTCCGTTTCAACAATGGTTTCATCTTCAGTAAGATCTTTATAATAAGATAATTTGATATTCTTATGATCTGTTTCGGGCTTAAAGAAAGAAAACAGAAAGTCCATTTCTTTGTTGATGTTGACTTCCGTAACTAACAGGTCTGTCTGACCGGCCTCGATCTTAGAAATATTGACAATGTCGGTGATGATGTTCAACATCCGGTCAGCACTTTTTTCAATGATGTCGAGATATTCACGTTGTTGTTTCCCACCTAGTTTGGGCTCCTTCAGTAGTTCGGAAAAGCCGATAATCCCGTTCATGGGTGTGCGGATCTCATGGCTCATATTGGCTAGGAAGGCCGACTTCAGTCGGTCGGATTCCTGCGCTTTTTCCAACGCCATTTTCAGTTCAACCTCCTTGACTTTTTTCTCGGTGATGTCTTCCTTTACTTCGACGAAGTGGGTTATCTCTCCTTTTTCGTTCATGATAGGGGAAATGGAAGCCTGTTCCCAGAACATTTCGCCGTTCTTTTTTTTGTTATGAAATTCTCCGTGCCAGATCTCGCCGGACAAAATCGTATTCCACAGCTCTTTGTATTCTTTCTTTGATTTTCGATGGGTGCTGAGAAATCTTGGATTTTCACCAATGACTTCCTCGCGGGAATAACCGGTTACATTGGTAAAAGTGGGGTTGACGTACTCTATATTCCCATCCCTGTCTGTAATGACAATGGACTCTGGACTTTGTTCAACGGCACGTGAAAGCTTTATTAAAGTTTCTTCGACTTTTTTTCTTTCAGTAATATTTTCTTTTACAGCCACGAAATGTGTGATTTCACCTTTTTCATTAGTGATGGGAGAGATGGAGGCCTGTTCCCAGTAAAGTTCGCCGTTTTTCTTTTTATCGTGAAATTCTCCTCTCCATATCTGTCCGGATAAAATGGTATCCCACATCTCCTTATATTCTTCCTGTGATTTTTCGTGCGTACTCAGAATACTCGGGTTTTTGCCGATTACTTCTTCGCTGGTATATCCGGTGACTTCTAAAAATGTCGGGTTTACGTATTCTATTTTTCCTTCTTTATCAGTGATAACAATGGTTTCGGGACTCTGCTCCACTGCCCGGGAAAGTTTTTTCAAAGACAGTTCGGCTGTTTTCCTTTTGGTGATATCCAACACATATTCCCTGAGGGAAACCAATTCGCCGTATTCTCCGAAATTGCCCAGAATATTTCCTAAAACATAAAGCGGCTTCCCGTCCTGCCTGGCCAGATCTATTTCGTAGTTTTCAACTTTTCCGAATTTTTTTACCTTCTTAAGAAGCTCCTTCCTCTGCTCTGGATGTTTATAAAAGTCTGTGATGTTGAAGTTTTCTTCCTGGGATATCGATTTGATGCCAAAGACCTTATAAAAGGTTTTGTTGCAGCTGATCAGCTTTCCATCTGCCGTCACCATGAAATCGGCTGAAATATCATGTTCGAAATAAGCCTGCAGTTCTTCCTGGCGCTCCCGGAGGTCATTTTCGGCCTGCCGACGAATTTCTTCGGCTTTCATCGCATCCAGTGCAAATGAAATATCGTCTACCACTTCTTCCAGTAACTTGATCTCCTGGACATCAAAAAACGCAGTCTCCTCAGAATAGATGTTAAAGGTTCCTATTACATTTCCTTCCTGCTTTATGGGCAACGTGATGGATGAGTTATAATTTCTTTTAAGCGCTTCTTTCCGCCAGGGTTCAAAAACCGGATCGTGTTTTATATCATTGCAGATGAAATATTTTCCTTCGCGCAGGGCCCTGCCTGAAGGACCCCTTCCTTCCGGCGTGTCATCGGTACTTTTTATTTCCACTGCAGAAAAATAACCGTCTTCATGTCCTGCCCAGCAGTAGGGTTTGTAAGAGGTGGAGTTGTCTTCTAAAAGGCCGACCCAGGCCATACGGAACTGGCCGAAGTTGATGGCGATATTACAGGCTTCCTGAAACAGTTTGTCTTGATCTTTTGTCCTGACAATCAGCTGGTTTATTTGGCTGATCAGTGCAAAAACACGGTTCATTTTTACCAACTCCCTCTCTGCATTCTGCCGTATTTCTTCAGCTTTAATTGTATCCAACGCATAAGAGATGTCGTTGGTGGCTTCCCGGAGTGCTGCAATTTCCTGATGATCAAAGAACTTTGGCTCCGGGGCATACAGCGTAAAAACGCCGATAACCTTATTGTCTCGTGTTATGGGAATTCCGATAGAAGAACGGTAGCCCCTTTTTAGCGCTTCTTCTCGCCAGGGTATCATAATCGGATCATGTTCGATGTCGTTACAGACAAAATATCTTTCTTCTCGGAAAGCAGTCCCCGTAGGGCCTCTTCCTTCCGGTTCCTTACTGGATATATTGATTGTGATGTTAGAAAGATACCCGTTTTCATTTCCTGACCAGCAAGCAGGTTTGATGCATCCTGCAGCTTCATCCACCAGCCCAATCCAGGCCATTTGGAATTTGCCGTATTCGATGGCAATATCACAGGAATGTTGAAACAGCCTGTCCCGGTCATGAGTCCTCACAATTAATTGGTTGATCTGGCTTATCAGAGAATAAACCCGGTTCATCCTCAACAATTCTTTTGCTCCTTTTTTCTGTTCCGATTCTGCCCGTTTTCGTTCTACTACAGCTTTGATGGCGCTGGGTAAACGGACGATGTGCTGCGGACTTTTTATAATGTAATCGGAAGCTCCTTTTTTCAATGCTGCCACGGCAATTTCTTCTGACCCCGTTCCTGTGACCACAATCACGGGAGTGTCCGGTGAGATATCGTTCACAATCTCTATCACTTGCAATCCTTTGAATCCCAAAATATTGAAATCGGTCAGTACCAGATCAAAAATATGTTCGTGGATGAGCTTTTCGAATTCCTCTTTTGATTTTGCCAACATGAGCGAGAACCCGCCGTGTTGTTTTTCAAGGGAATCTTTAACCAAAGCGCGGTCGCCCGGGTTGTCGTCAATATAAAGAATCCGCATCTTTTCTGCCATGGACTTGGATATTGAGGTTTTGGGAATTAGATTGAACTATTCAAAACAGAGGCCTGACTTCTGAATTCAGCTCATACTTAGCGGTGGCTCTACGTTAAGTGAAATCCAGTAGTCAGAGACTTTCCGAACCATATCCAGAAAGCCGCTAAACGAAATCGGTTTTAGCAGATAACTGTTGGCTCCGTGATCGTAACTTTCAGCCCGGTCGCCGGTTTCTTTGGATGACGTCAGTACGATAACCGGTATTCTTTTTATCTCCGGCGTTGCCTTTACTTTTTTCAGGACTTCAAATCCGCCGATACCGGGCATCTTTAAATCCA
>CAYWBO010000017.1:17833-41776 GCA_964456625.1 uncultured Lentimicrobiaceae bacterium
GCCTTTACTTTTTTCAGGACTTCAAATCCGCCGATACCGGGCATCTTTAAATCCAATAATACAAGGTGCGGTAGGGGAAAAGTATTTCGGTCGGCATATTTCCCTTCTCCTAACAGGTAGTGAAGTGCCTCTTCGCCATTATGTGCCACCTGGATTTTATTGGGCAATTCGGCTTCCCGAAAAGCGTCCAATGTTAATGCAACATCCATCTTGTTGTCTTCAACCAAAAGAATTTGTGCCGGCTCTTTCATCTTTGATTTTTATTTTTTAATAGTAGAACACATGGTCCGTCAATAGTCACCTTAATCAGGTGATCATTTAGTAAAAATAATCAAAAAATCGAAATTTAGTATTAAAATTATCTAAACTGTCTGGGAATTAAAGTCTTTTCAGGAAGTTTTTTAAAGGCAGCAGATTGTGTTAAAGCACGGTATCAGTTTTTCGAAAATTTCACAAAAAAAGTAGTGCCTTCATCCACTTTGGATTCCAGCCATATTGAGCCTCCTAATGCGGTGACGGCCTTTTTTACGATCGCCAGTCCGATTCCGGTACCCGGATATTCCTCATTGGAGTGCAGCCTTTGAAAAATGTCAAAAATTTTCTCGAAATGTTCCTCCGGAATACCCTGCCCGTTGTCCTGTATTTTTACGATGGTATCTTTTCCGTCATCGGTCGCGGAAATGACCACTTCAGGATTGATACCTTTTCTGCCGTACTGGATGGCGTTTTGTATCAGATTGGAAAATATCTGTCCGATCAGACTTCTGTCTCCTTTTAATATGGGCATTTTCCCCGAAAAGATGATATTTGCTTTTTTCTGCTGAATGTCATGATCCAGATTTCTCTTCACTTTTTCCAGCACTTCACCCAGGTCCACGTTAGTTTTGGAAAGCGGGCTCCTTGCCAGCCTCGAGAACTGGAGCAGATCGTTGATCAGATTTGCCATGTTGTTTGCCGCTTCCAGTATGTATCCGAAATACTCCCGGCCCTCTTCATTGAGTTTCTCTTTGTGCCGCTTTGAAATGATCTCTGCAAATCCTGTGATAGAGCGTAACGGTGCCCTCAGATCATGGGAAATGGAATAGACAAACGACTCCAGCTCCTTGTTGGTGGCTCGCAGTTCTTCGGTGCGTTGTTCAACCCGGAGTTCCAGACCCTTGTTCAGCTTTTCAATTTCTTTTTCCGCTTTGGTGCGCTCTTTTAATTCGAAGTTAAGTTTTTCGAAAAGGATGGCATTCTGCATGGCTGATGAAGACAAGTTGGAAAGTGCGGTGAGCAGTTTTTCATCTTCTTCGGAAAACGCATTTTCCTCAAAACTTTCGATGTTGATGCATCCTATGGAATCACCACCAAAAACGATAGGAACGCATAATTCGGATTTAACCCTGGAATCGGCCACCTGATACCTTTCGTCTCCCTTTACATTCCCGATGCGGACGTTTTTTCCATTCAGGGCAACCCAGCCTACAACGCCCTGTTCCGGCTTTTGGATAAGGGGGCTCAGTTTTTTATATCCTTTTTGGTAGTTTTCCTCTTTCAGACCTTCCATGGCGTATGTGATCAGGGATATTTTGGTCTTCTTTTCATTCATGATCCAGATCGAACCTCGTTGCCATTTCAGCAGCTTTTCAACAGACCTTAAGATTTTGTTTCCGAGAATCTTCATATCCAGAGACAGACTCAGTTCTCTGGAAATTTCATAGAGCGTATTGGTTGTCTGGAAAGATTTCTGCAATTCGCTTTCTGCCGCTTTACGAGAGACAATTTGTTTGACAAGAATTTCCTTTTGCTTTTCATTCTGTTCGAAGAGTCTTGCATTTTCGAACGAAATAGCCAGCTGATCCGCGACCATCTGAAATAGTTCCAGTTCCACTTCTACAAATTCCCGTTTCTTTTTTTTCGAGTAAACTCCGATGATGCCGACGACATGATTTTCATATATCAGGGGGGCTCCTGCATAAGAAACAAAAGGATAAAGGTGGGGATACTTCTTTTGAAGCCGTCTGTGGGCGCTTACTTTGGAAGCATCTTTAAATGCCAGCGCCTTTTTTGCGTCGATTACTTTTTTTCCGAATCCTTCGCTGACATGGAAAGTCTGCATCAGATTTTCATCTTGGATACCGACGCTTCCGAAGAGTTCAAGTTGATCTTCTTTCAGGATACGAAGTACACAGGCATCGGCTTCAAAGGTCTCTTTAATGTGTTCCAGTAACTCCGTAATCTGTTCATCGGCGGAGATCTTATCGATACGTGTGGGTTTGAAAGTGGCAATCCGCCGTAAACGGGAATTGGCAAATTCAAGCGCCCGGGTTTTTTTATTCACGGAATAACGCAGCGCGATAATCCACACAATAAATAAAACAATCAGTGAGGCAATGATGGAAAAGAGCCATTTTGAATTTTGGGACAACCAGGACCCCTCCTTACTGTGGATCCATTTTTCCCGTAGATCATGAAAGGTGCCGTTTTCCTGGGTTCGCAGCAGTCCTATGTTCAGTAGATTCAGAAGCTTCGGGTTTCCTTTTTTTACGGCAAATGAGTAAAGACGGGGTAAAAAAGGTTTATGATACTTTCTTAGATTACTTAAGTCTGCTGTCTTGACCAGTTTGTAATTGATGATGTTTGAAGCAAAAGCCCCGTAACAATCACCCTGAGAAAGGGAGTCGAGGGCTGCTATTTCGCTGGAGCAGCGCAACAATATTATTCCCGGAAAATTTTCCGTAAAGTATTCATCTGCCACGGAACCTTTTTCCACGGCTACTGACCTGCCTTCCATATCCAGGAGCTCTGAAAATCGGCTGCCTTTTTTCAGGTAGAGTTCATAATAGCTCATCTCTATGGGGCTTGCAAAATCCAGTCTCGCTGCCCTTCTTTCTGAAAAATACAAACTGACTACCTGTATTTTGTTGGTTTCTTCGATTTCTTGTGCGATTGTATACCAGGGACCCAGCTTGATCTTTACCTGGAAGCCCATTTGCTTTGCAATGGCTTTTATCAGGTCGATGTTGAAACCATCCGGTTTTCCCTTCTTGTCAAGAAATTCATAAGGGGGGAAGGCTTCGTCTCCTCCGTAAACGATGGTGTCCTGCACAGTAGTTTGCGATTGCAACAGACACGGCGAGAATATAAAGAGTGCGGTAATTATAATGAGAATGAAATTCTTCATGTTCCCTGTCATCATTTCTTTTTAAGCGATCCAAAATATCACAGGCCTCTCAAACGAGAGACTATTACGCGTTCAGTTTGCTTTTCAGTCTTTCGATTTCTTCTTTCAACTCAATAATACGCATTTCGCGGCCTACGAATACGTCATTCAACTCTTCCAGCTCCTTATTGGCTTTTTCGAGTTCGGTAGTCCTTTCCATCACCCGTATTTCCAGCTCTGCATTTAATTTTTTGATTTCTTCTTCCGCCTTTTTCTTCTCAGTTATATCATGCACTGAACCAACAAGGTAGGTGCAGTCACCGCTGGAATTATAAACGGGGGCAATACTAACCTCTCCTGTTTTAAGACCGGTAGGATAGGGCGTTACTTCTTCCCATCTGACGATGGTTTTTTCCTTTATGGCTTTTTTATAGTTGGACAACACATGGGTCAGGGAAGGCTCGGGGATTACCTCGTGTACAAATTTTCCATTCACCTGGTCCATCGTCAGCCCGGTGGCATTGCAGAACATTTCGTTCACAGAAACAAACTTGTATTTGTCTTTACCTTCCACTTTCAGGTAATAAATAATGTCCCCCACCGTGTTATAGATTGTAGACAGGTGGTATTGCGTTTCCAGCAATGACATTTTTGCCTTTTCCCTTTCCGTGATGTCTTCGCCGGAAAACAGGACCCCCGTAATTTTTCCGTCCGGATTGACCAGGACCGTATTGTGAAATGCAATGAGCCGCGCTTCACCTGACTTTGTAACAATCGGATTTTCGTAGTATTCGAAGGTTTTGATGTTTCCGGCCATCTGTTCACGAAAAACATTTTTTACTTCTTTCTTATGTGTTGCCGGCAGAAATGACTCCAACCAGTTCTTTCCAATAAGTTCCTTTGCATCATTGTAGCCCAGGATATCGCAGCCCTTTTTGTTGATGATGACAATCTCGCCTTTGGAGTTTAGAGAAACGAACATGACCCCGGCAATATTCAGGTATCTTTGTGCCAGGTCACGTTCTTTTTTAGCTGTTTCTTCGGCTTTTATGACTTCCGTAATATCCAGGGAGTAAGCAACGACTCCGGCCACTTTTCCCTCTTCATCGTACCAGGGGATTTTGTCGGTACGAACCCATGAAGTAATCCCATCGGTAGTGATGGTTTCAATAATTCCCAGTTTTGGTTTCTTGGAATGAATAACCTCAAGATCGTCTTCGAAATATTTTTTTGATTCGAAAGGGAAAATTTCATCAGTTGATTTTCCTTCCACTTCTTCAACGGTCTTTTTAGCAATATCCGCTGCGGCTTTGTTGACACGGACAAAATTATTTTGAGTGTCCTTAAACCAAATAGAATAGGGTGCTGCATCAAGGATCACCTGCTGGTAAAAACGCTGGAGTTTGAGACTTTCTATTGCTTTTTTCTTTTCCGTGATATCAATGATGTGGGTAATGAAATTAACAGGTTTGTTTTCAGAATAACTTATAGGGGAAGCGGAAACTTCAGCCCATATGACTTCTCCGTCTTTTTTCAGAAAACGCTTTTCATAATCGTATGAATCAATTTCCCCTTTTGTTGTGGTTTCAATATTTTCTATCCCCAGGGCAATGTCATCCGGATGTGTGATATCACGAAATGAAATACCCAAAAGCTCTTCAGATGAGTAACCCAGGATTTCGCATAATTTTGTATTTACCTGCAAAAATTCACCTCCGATCGATGAAATGCACATGCCTGAAGCAGCATTCTCGAAAGCATTCCGAAAGCGGATTTCGCTCTTTTCCAATTCTTCCTGGGCTTTTTTTATACTGCTGATATCTCTGGTAATGGTTAAAATATGCGGAATATTGTCCAATGTTATGACTGCGGCCGACATCAGACCCGGAATGATACTTCGGTCCTTTTTCCTGAAATTGGCTTCCAGGTTGTAATATTTTCCGTTTTTTTTCAGCCCCCGAACTAATCTTTTTCGGTCCTTAACATCAACCCAAATATCGATTTCGTATGAGGTTTTTCCGATTACATCTTTGGGGGTATAGCCTGTTATATCCGTAAATCCCTGATTAACTTCTGTGTACATACCGTCGTGAAGCCGGTTGATGTTGATAGAATCCGGATTCGTATTGAAAGCGAGCCTGAATTTTTCTTCGCTTTCGCGGAGTGCATTTTCAATTTCCTTTCGTTCGGCAATTTCTTTTTTTAGATTTTCAATCAGATTCTGTGATTCTTTCCGTGAGTTTTCCAGTTCTATCACGTTGGCTTTAATGGCATCCAGCCTTTTCTGTGCAATAGATTCAAACGACCGGGACTTGTCTTTCATCTCATCTTCGGTTTTCACGCGAAGAAGAATAAGCAGGAGCATCTGTAAGGCGTTCTGAACAGAAAGGATGGTGTCTTTGGGAGGGCGTTGGTCACAGACCAGATATCCGAACGTTGTCTCGCTTGAAGCGATTTCTTCATAATAGGGTGCTTTATCAGGCTCTTTTTCTGAAAATACGAACCGGCAGGGTGCAAAAAGTTCGCTCAGGCTTTCACTGAAAAGCCTGATGATTTTAATCTTGTCATTTAGTTGCGACAAGGAGAACATCAACAGAAAGAGATCGTTTTGTTTGCCCATCTTTTAGTTTTTGTTTGTCTATTCGGGAGCGTTTTCACCTATTCCCGGGTAAATTTTCAGTGGTTTGTTCCACCAGACAATAAAATTGCAGATAACCGGCCATATCACCTGTATTAAGAAAACCTAAAATGATTTCGTCTCGATGGGCTGCTGCTTTGTGAAATCCGCAAAAATGTACGCTCCGCTTGCGGGTGAGATGATGAAAACCCAGGTCAAATTTTTCCTGATTTGAAGTATTTACATTCATATATTCTCTCTCTTTTTAGATAGCGACTAAGAATCTATATGCGATTTGGAATAACAACAGCATTAAGGTAGTTTAATCTCACGTTAAGAACGATATACTTTGGTTGATCATCAAAGATAATAATAATTTGAGGAAATGTCATACGGACATTTTTGTACAATTTTGCATTTATTAATAGGCTTGACGAAAATACTGTCAAAAAAATTCAGATTTTTGCCGTTTGCCCGATATGACGGGAAAATAAAATGTATCGTAACGTGTACGAACTGTAATTTTTTTTCGTTTTGTCGTATAATAATTTATTATAATTTTGCGCCATGCTAAAAAAGGCCTTTTTAATGTTGCTTGTTGCTGGGTTTGTTGTATCATTTTCCGGCTGTAAAAATTATTCGAAGATTTTAAAAAGTCCGGATAATTCCCTGAAATACAATACAGGGATAGATTTGTACGAAAGTGGTAATTTTAAGAAAGCACTTGAATTCTTCGACCTGGTTCGTTCGTTTTATCAGGGAACTAAAAAAGGCGAAAAGTTGACCTACTATACGGCCAATAGTTATTTTCAGATTAAGGATTATCAGCTGGCCGGTTATTATTTTCAACAGTACCAGCAGATGTATCCCAAAGGGAATAAAGTGGAAGATGCCGCTTATTTGCAGGCCTACTGTTCTTATCTGCAGTCTCCCAGGGCAGAGCTGGATCAGACAGTTACCCACACGGCACTGAAAGAATTGCAGGCGTTCCTCGATCGTTACCCCAACAGTACTAAGGTTGAAAAGGTAAAACAGTTGATAAATACACTGCATCTGAAACTGGAACAGAAAGACTTTGATGCGGCATTGCTGTATTACAAAATGCAGGATTTTGAAGCTGCCATCACCTCTTTCCAGAACTTGTTGAGCGATTATCCGAACTCGGCACGAAAGGAACTTTACATGTACTATATCGCTAAGTCATATTATACGTTTGCTGCCAACAGCGTGCCTGACAAGCAGAAAGATCGTTTTGAAAAGATGGTGGAAGCATACAATAACTTGTTGTACATGTATCCCAAAAGTCAATATTTAGAAGAATTAAAGCCGTTGAGTGAAAAGGCTATGAAACATTTATAAATCATATTATGGATTATAAGAAAATTAAAACTGACACGATGGCCGTAACACGCCAGAAGGACAAATTCTACGAGCAAACCGGCAACATTTACGAAACTGTGGTTGTATTGGGAAAAAGAGCCAACCAGATTGAGTCGGAACTAAAACAGGAACTAGACCAGAAGATTGCCGATTTCACCACTACCAGCGACAACCTGGAGGAGATTTTCGAGAACCGCGAGCAAATTGAAATTGCAAAGTTCTACGAAAAACTTTCTAAACCCACTTTGTTGTCTGTTCACGAATTTCTGAACGAAGACATTTATATGCGTAACCCGCATAAAGAAGCCGCTACCGATTTCTAAAAGAAGCGTATCTTTGTGTTTTAAACACATACCATGCTTAAAGGGAAAAAAATAATTGTGGGCATTACCGGTGGCATTGCCGCGTATAAAATTCCTTTGCTGGTTCGTTTACTGAAAAAAGAAGGTGCCGAGGTTCAGGTGGTGATGACCCGCTTTGCGAAGGAGTTCGTTACCCCCCTGACGTTGTCTACCGTTTCCGGGCGCCCCGTATTAAGCGATTTTTTCGATAAGAATGACGGTACATGGAACAGCCATGTGGATCTGGGCCTGTGGGCAGATGCGATGATCATTGCGCCACTTACGGCCAATTCCATGGCTAAGATGGCAGTCGGTATGGCCGATAATTTCCTGATGACATTGGTGCTCTCGGCTCGATGCCCTCTTTTCTTTGCGCCTTCCATGGACTTCGATATGTTTCAGCATCCCACTACGACTGAAAATATCAAAAAGCTTCAGTCGCTGGGATATCATTACATAGAGCCTGCTTCCGGTGAACTGGCCAGCGGACTTACCGGCCCTGGCCGGATGAAAGAACCTGAAGAACTCCTGAAGGAAATCAATTTTTTTTTTGAAGAAGGACTGACTTTTAAGGGAAAGAAAGTGCTCATCAGTGCCGGGCCGACTTACGAGCCCATTGATCCGGTGCGTTTTATTGGAAACCGCAGTTCCGGGAAGATGGGCCTCGCCCTGGCCAGGGCTTTTTCAGAAAAAGGCGCCCAGGTGGAGCTGGTCCTGGGACCGGTGTCACGGAAACCCGACCTCCTTGATGTTCATGTAGTGCCGGTCAACACGGCCGAAGAAATGTATGATGCCTGTACAAAGGCATTCGAAAATTCAGATGTCGCTGTGATGGCGGCGGCAGTTGCCGATTTTACGCCGGTGCAGGTGGCTTCTGAAAAGATCAAAAAAGAAAAAGGTATCGAAAAAATCGAACTCCGCGCTACACCTGATATTCTGGCTAGCCTGGGAAAAGTCAAGAAAAACAATCAGATCCTGGTGGGGTTTGCTCTGGAAACGGATGATGAATTTTCAAACGCAAAAAAGAAACTGGAGCGTAAGAACCTGGATATGATCGTGCTGAATTCACTGAAGGACGAAGGTGCCGGTTTTGGAGTGGATACTAACAAGATCACCGTGTTGAAAAAGGACGGTACATCCAATTCATTTCCTTTAAAAACAAAAGACTCTGTCGCACGCGACATTATTTCCGAAATTGTAGGATTAATAAAGGAAAAGTCATGAAACACCTGGGATTTGTCATCATATTCTTCCTTTTGGCGCAGGGGGCGTCGGCGCAGGAGTTTAATTTTAAAGTCGAATTGAATACCCAGCAGGTACAGAATCTTGATCCCAGTGTAATTACTTCTTTAAAAACAGCCATGACCGAGTTTTTGAACAACCGGAAATGGACCAATTACAATTTTAAAACAGGTGAACGTATTGAATGCACTCTGCTTTTTAATATTCAGCAGATTGTAGGCTCCGATCAGTTTACCGGCACTTTTAACATCATCATGGAGCGACCGGTGTATCATGCCGATTATCATTCTCCCTTGCTGAACATGATCGATAAGGATATCCGGTTCCGTTATACGCCGTCACAAAGCATGAACTTTGTTCAGAACAGTTATACCAATAACCTCACCTCTTTATTGGCCTATTATGCTTATATGATCCTGGGCATTGATTTTGACACTTTTTCCCCTGACGGGGGAACTCCTTTCTATCAGCAAGCCATGAGCATTGTACAATCTGCTCAGAATTCCGGAGAACCCGGCTGGACGGCAGGCGAAAGCACCAAGGATCGGTACCATTTTGTGGAGCAGATGCTGAACAAGGCTTACGAGCCGTTGCGACAGTTTTTGTATCAATATCATCGGTTGGGACTGGACGTGATGGCAGGTGATGTTGCGTCAGGACGAAAGGCGGTACTGGCCTCATTGCAGGATTTAAGACAGGTATACGAAAAACGTCCGGGATTATACGATTTGCAGCTGATACTGGACGCCAAACGCAACGAGTTGATCCAGATGTTTTCACAAGCCCCTGAAAGCGAAAAAAGCCAGATGGTCGACACCATGAGCCTGATCGATCCGGCCAACGGAAATCGCTACCGTTCGGTGCTTGCAAACCAATAGCTGCCGGCTCTAAAGCCACGATTTATTTAAAAATCGTTCTAAATTCAAACTTCCTATAATTTTAAGGTTTTCTAACAAGGAATAAAGTAATAAAAGTTCTATTTTTGGGCTTTCATTAATGATTGAATAAAAGTCTAAACGTATGAATTTACACGAATATCAGGGAAAGTCAATTCTGAAGGGCTACGGAGTGTCAGTACCTTACGGGATTATTGCCGCCTCACCCGATGAGGCTTATGAAGCTGCCAAAACCATTCAGAAACATAACGGGTCGGATAAATGGGCTGTGAAGGCTCAGGTGCACGCCGGTGGACGTGGAAAAGGCGGTGGTGTGAAAATTGCCAAATCCCTGGATGAAGTGAGAACTTACGCTGACCAGATCATTGGAATGCATTTGGTTACCCCGCAGACCAAAAAAGAAGGCAAGCTGGTGCGTAAGGTGTTGATCGAAGAAAATATTTACTACGATGGCCCTGAAAAGGTGGAAGAATATTACATGAGTATGTTGCTGAACCGTAACGAAGGGAAAAACATGATCATGTATTCTCCACGTGGCGGGATGAACATCGAAGCCGTTGCCGCCGAAACCCCGGATCAGATCTTTCATGAAGTCATCGATCCGAAAGTCGGACTGCAGGGTTTCCAGGCTCGCAGGATAGCCTTTAATCTGGGCCTGAGCGGTGTTGCTTTCAAGGAAATGGTATCATTTGTTTCATCATTGTACAATGCTTATGTAGGTTCGGATGCCAGCCTTTTCGAGATCAACCCGGTGATCAAAGCTGCCGACGGTAAGATCTTTGCTGCAGATTCAAAAGTGGTGGTGGACAACAATTCGTTGTTCCGGCATAAAGATATTGCCCAGATGCGCGACATTCTGGAAGAAGATCCCACGGAAGTGGAAGCCAGCCGCTACGATCTGAACTTCGTAAAACTGGATGGTAATGTGGGTTGTATGGTAAATGGCGCCGGACTTGCCATGGCCACCATGGATATGATCAAAATGTCGGGTGGCGATCCCGCCAACTTTCTGGATGTGGGGGGTACCGCTGACGCCAAAAGGGTAGAGCAGGCTTTCCGTATCATCCTGAAAGATCCCAGCGTAAAAGCCATTTTGGTGAACATTTTCGGAGGGATTGTCCGTTGCGACCGTGTGGCTCAGGGTATTGTAGATGCTTATAAAAATATCGGAGAAATCGACATTCCGATCATCGTAAGGCTCCAGGGAACCAATGCCAAAGAAGGGAAGGAACTGATCGATCAGTCCGGTCTGAAAGTGCTCTCAGCCATTCAGCTGGCAGAAGCCGCCAAACTCGTAAGCGAAGTTGTAAAGGCTTAGTAAAAAGATTCGTATAAATAAAACAGGTCGTCTCAAAGTAATTTTGGGCGACCTGTTGTTTTTTAGGGACTGATCATTGATTTACCCTTTCAGAAAATCTCCCATCAATTCAAAAGTCTCCTCATAAGCCCGGGTAACCTCTTCATTGTATTTTTTGTTTGCGGGGAAAGGATCCTCATGTATGTATGGATAGGGAAAATCCAAAATGTTCACTTTAATCGGGATATCCCTTTCCAGGCCATTTAAGGTGTTTATTATCTCATAGTAGGGAAAAACGTTGTCCTTTTTTAGTCCCACAGCCATGATCTTGTTACTTAGCTCCCGGAGCTTCTGATCTCTGTATTCGGTCTTTTTGTGGTAGTTGAGCAGGCTGTAGAGTGCCTGCCCTTCTGGGTGGTCATCGCTGATATAGTGCGAGAGCCTTGCGTCGGTTTTGATAAAATAATCCATGTGTTCGATCAGGAAAGAATACAAAGCCATGCTGCCTACACTGTCGATGATGAATTTCGAAGTAGCCTGAAGCCGGTTGAAGGAGGCTCCACTGCAAAACAAACATAGCCTGGAGTCAGAGAAATAATCCTTCCGGTTGGCCATCAGGAGGGTTTTGGCAAGCAGTCCCCCGATGGAATAAGCAAAAAAATCGATGCTACTGTCTTTTTCTAAAACCGGATGAAGTCCGGATTTGATCTTATCTACCAGCTGGATCACATCGAAATAGGTCTGCAGTCCTGACCAGATGAAACGTTCCGGTCGTGATTGCAAATGGATGCTGATGGCAACATTCGAAAAAGTAGAATGCTGGATCCCCGGGAAGGAAGCAATCCTTTTCTTGCTGAGTTCGAACATCTCATGGCGACTGCTCCATAAAAGAGGTGCACGATTCATATGAAATGCAATGGGGAAGAGCAGGACGGCTTTCCCCGTTTTTTTTACCAGACTTTCTGCCCACGGAAGGTACTTGTCCCATTTCTTTTCGTTAAAGCCGTGAAACATAAGAATGACACCGCTGACTTTTGTTTTTCCTTTTGGAATAAAAACATGATAACGGAATCGTTTATTTTCAGTGATTTGAAAATCTCTGCTGTCCATCATGAGGAGATTTTCATCGATGGCAGGCTTGAGACATTCCTCAGAAAGCGTGAACTTGAGCTGATGTTCTTCGCACTGATAATTGAGTGTTCCCGGAAGCAGCGTGGTGGCTTTCGATTCAAAAGAGAAATTGTATACATCCGACATAGGAGTCGAAATGACTTTCTGATCGTAATTGATGTTATTTCTTAACAAGAGGAAGAGATCTGGGTAATCCATAGGGCATTTTTAAAAGGATTTTTGACTAAATGAATTAATAACGTTTTTTTTTCGGGTTTCGCATGCAAAAAGAAAAATAAATCCCCCAAGGCAAAGTTCAGGTTTAAAATTCTCCCGGCAAAATCATTTGCGGTTTTTCTTCAGAAAAAAATGATGAAAAAGCGCGCTTTCGGGAGCAAGTTTTTAAGAAATTTAATCTGAATCCCAGTCAAAATTCTACCTTTGCAGGATGCAGTCGAAAAATCAGAAATCCGGCTTGAGCCCAGTCAGTTATTGGATGGGAAAAAATGCGTTGGAAAACCTTCGGACCTTTTTTGAAGATTATTCCGGAGTGTTTGTGTTGGTGGACGGGAATACGGAAAAGTATTGTCTTCCTGTGTTCATGGAGAAGGCCGGAATCCCGGATACGGCGCATGTTATTTCGGTGCCTTACGGCGAAGAATATAAAAACCTTAAGACGGTTTCGGCTATTTGGGAGCAGCTGACAACAGCTGGTGCCAGCCGCGACAGCCTGATGGTGAACCTGGGCGGAGGTGTCATCACAGATATGGGCGGATTTGCCGCTTCGACGTTTAAGCGGGGCATGCCCTTTGTCAACATCCCTACGACGTTGTTGGGACAAGTAGATGCGGCATTGGGTGGTAAAACCGGCGTTGATTTTCAGGAATTTAAAAATCATATCGGAACGTTCACCAATCCATTGGCCGTAGTTGTTGATCCGGTTTTTCTCGAATCGCTTGATGATTTGCAATGGAAATCGGGTTTTGCTGAGGTGCTGAAGTATGGTTTTATCATGGATAAGCCCTTGTTGAATGAGATCGGAGAACGATCCTATCGACAGATCAAAGACGATGCAGAATCCATCATCATAAAATCGGCGAAGGATAAGATCCGGGTTGTGGAAGAAGACGGATTGGAAGCGGGTTTGAGAAAGATCCTGAATTTCGGACATACCGCCGGCCATGCCATCGAAACCTGGTTTTTGAAAAGCGGTAATCCGGTAACCCACGGAGAAGCTGTGGCAGCGGGCATGATCTGTGAATCGTGGATCTCAAATCAGCTGACCGGCTTGTCGGATAATGACCTGGAACAAGTCATTACGACGATTGACAGAAGTTTTCAAAGACTTTCATTTCCTGCTGCTGTTTTTGATGAATTGCTTCAATTAACCCGGCAAGACAAGAAAGTGAGGGGTAATACATCGCGTTTCAGCCTTTTGAAAACTTGTGGTGAGAGTGTTTTCGATATCCCGGTAGACGACGTAATGTTTGTTCAAAGCCTTGAATTTTATTTAAGTAAATAAAAATAAATTGACCATGAAGGCGTATAAAGTACTGAAAAAGAACGGAGTATTGAATTCGGAGATTGTTTTGCCGGCATCCAAAAGTATCAGCAACCGATTGCTGGTGATGCGTTCTCTTGAAAAAGCACTGGTTCATTTCGATAATCTGTCGGAATCGGAAGATACTTATATGATGCGCCTTTATCTGAGTTTTATCGCCACGTGTTCCGATTCTAAGATTCCGATGGTTATCGATGCACACAACGCAGGAACCGTATTCCGGTTTTTGACAGCTTATCTTGCACAGAAGCAGGGAAAGTGGCTGGTAACCGGTTCTGAAAGAATGCGTCAGCGACCTGTGGCTGACCTGGTGACGGCATTGAGAAGTCTGGGTGCGGAGATCGCCTACACCGAAAAAGAAGGCTATCCTCCGTTGATGATCACCGGAAAGAAATTTTCGGGAGAAGAAGTGGAAATCAATGCTTCTTCCAGTTCACAATTTGTTTCGGCTATGATGCTGATTGCACCTCATTTCAGCAATGGATTGAAAATCAAACTTACCGGTAATGCCGTTTCCACTTCGTACATCGATATGACAATGCAGATGATGAAAGATTTCCTGGTGGAGGTAGAATACAGCGGGAACGAGATTCAGGTCCATCATGGACACTATTTCGTGCGGAAAGTAACGGTGGAATCCGACTGGAGCTCTGCCGCTTTCTGGTATCAGATGGTGGCGTTTCTTCCGGATGCACAGATTACGCTGCCCGGACTTCAGGACAAAAGCACACAGGGAGATCGGTTCCTGGTAGATGTTTTTGAAAAGTTGGGCGTTAAAACTGCGTTTACGGAAACGGGTGTTGTACTAACACATTCTGCAAAGGCAGCATCGGAGATCAGTTTTGACTTTTCGGATGCGCCGGATATTGTTCCTTCTGTGATGACGGCATGCGCGGTTTTGGGCGTAAAAGGATTTTTTACCGGTATTGAGCACCTTCGGATCAAAGAGTCGGATCGCATCGCAAGCATGCAAAACGAATTGGGAAAAATCGGTGCTCAGATTGTGAAAAAGGGCCATGGTTACGAACTGGTCCCCGGAAAATATGCTGGCGAGCAATTGATTTTCAGTCCCTATGGAGATCACCGGATCGCCATGTGCCTGGCACCCCTGGCGCTGTTATTTGATGAAGTAAAAATTGAAGATCCGGATGTGGTCGCAAAATCATATCCCAACTACTGGAAGGATATTGAAAGCACCGGGTGTTTTAAGTTGGTTAAGGAAAAATAACTTTTTGACCTCAAAACTAAGTGTATGAAAATTACGGATGTAGATTTGTTTATCCCTTGTTTTATCGACCAGATATATCCCCAAACCGCTTTTAACATGGTGAAAGTCCTGGAAAAGGCCGGCGTGCGGGTTCATTATAACCCCAACCAAACCTGTTGCGGACAGATGGCTTTTAACAGCGGTTTCTGGGACGAAGCCAAGAAGTTGGGGATTAAATTTTTGGGTGATTTTTCCAGTGACCGCCCGGTGGTCGGTCCTTCCGCAAGTTGTATCGGATATGTCAGAAATTCTTATCAGGAATTATTTCATAATACGGCCTATCATCTGGAATACAAGGCTTTGAAAGAGAACATCTTCGAGATTACCGATTTCCTGGTTAATGTGCTTCAGAAAACGGACCTGGGTTCGGTTTTCGAACATAAGGTCACTTATCACGATTCCTGTGCTTCGTTGCGGGAATACCATCTGAAAGATGAACCCAGGACCTTGCTCAGAAATGTAAAGGGACTCGAACTGGTTGAAATGGAAGAGACGCATACGTGCTGTGGTTTCGGCGGAACATTTGCCGTGAAAATGGAACCTATTTCGACGGCCATGGCGGAACAAAAAGTACAACATGCATTGGATACGGGAGCCGAATATATCGTTTCCACCGATTCTTCCTGCCTGATGCATCAGTACGGATACATACAAAAACACAAACTTCCCATCAAGGTGGCTCACATCGTGGATGTGCTTGCTGCCGGACTGGACTAAAATCTCTCATCATGGACTTAAAAATCAAAGATCAATATTTTCTGGTGGGGGGTGCCGGAAGTGGTTTCGGAAGGGCCGTAGCACTTTCGCTGGCTGCCGAAGGAGCCCGGGTGCTGGCTGTCAGCCGAACGGCTGAAAAGCTGGAAACACTGAAAAAGGAATTCCCCGATCAGATCGATATACTTCCTGCAGACCTGTCTCAGGATGAAACGCATCAGCGTATTGCTGATTATTTCAAAGACAAAACACTTTCCGGTATGTTCGTGAACGCCGGCGGGCCGCCGGCGGGCGGTTTCAGCGAGATCTCCATGCAGCAGTGGGACGAAGGCTGGCGAACGATTGTGCGTTGGAAAATTGCGTTAACTTACAAGTTGCTCCCGCTGATGCAGGCCAATCATTACGGGCGGATCCTTTTCCTGGAAAGTATTTCCGTAAAGCAACCCATTCCCAACCTGATCCTGAGCAACGCTTTGCGGCCTGCCATTATGGGATTTGCTAAGACATTGTCGGCAGAAGTGGCATCACAGGGAATCACAGTGAACCTGATGGCTCCGGGAAGTCATGATACCGCTGCCATGGACCGCATTTTTAAGAAAAAAAGCGAACTCGAGGGCATTTCGTTTGAACAGGCCAGAAGTGCTTCGGAAAAAGAAATCCCGGTAGGGAAGATGGGAAGAGCAGAGGACCTGGCTTCTTTGTCAACGTGGCTGTTGTCTCCGCATGCCCGGCACGTTACCGGCCAGACCATCTCGCACAGTGGTGGTCAGGTAAAAGGGATGTTCTAAGAATTCCTACTGAATTTATGTTTTTAAATCGAAATCAAAAAATGATTTCGACTAATCCCCTCCCTGGAGGGGTAGGTTAATAAGATCGATCTAATCATTTTTTGATTTAAATGATCTTAGTTGCTTGTGATCCAGTCGATGATCTTTTTGTTGTCCGGCTTGATCCACGGATTGATCACATAATCGATTTTCCCGTCTCTGCCGATCAGGTATTTCTGGAAATTCCATTTGACCGATGAACTGGATTTGCCATTGAGCTTTTTTTCCGTTAACCATTTGTACAAAGGTGCTTTATCACTTCCCTTCACCGATATCTTCGACATCATCGGAAATGTGACGCCGTAGGTTGAGGTACAGAAGGTTTTAATTTCTTCATCGTTGCCCGGTTCCTGATGCATAAAGTTGTTGGCCGGAAACCCGACGATGACAAAACCATCACCCTTATACTTTTTGTAAATGGCTTCCAGTGCTTCATATTGGGGTGTAAATCCACATTTCGAGGCCACATTGACGATCATGACTTTTTTGCCTTTCAGCTGACTTAAAGGAAATTCGTGGCCGTTGATATCCTTTACCGTAAAGTCATATAGGCTGTTTTGCGAAAACATACTGAGTGAAATTAAAACAAGTCCCATTGTGAAAATGAATCTTTTCATGGTACTGAATAGTTAAGTGAGTACAAAGGTAGTTATTTAAAATGAAACTAAATAAGATGGTAAAAAATTAAGAAAGAATACCTCCTCCTGTCAAATGACAGGTTTTTTCGGTGTTTCTCAGATATCGCAGATGGTTATTGCGTATAAGATGGCTTTTCTCAGGGTTTAGCTGCACCCTCATCATTTCCGGTTACAATTCCTCCACCTGCTGCCGATTCGTAGCCATTTGCAGTTGATTCATAACCATGTTCCGCCAGCTCGTAACCGTTGGAGTTAACTCATAACCACTTGCCGCTACAAAATTACCGCGGGATATTTGTCAGCGGCACCCGGTTCTTCATCAGTGGAGTGTGGTTATCCCTTAGCGGAGTATGGTTATTGATTAGCGGCGTCTGGTTTTTCATCAGCGGAATATGTTTATTTGTTAGCGGAGTATGGCTATTCATTAGCGGAGCCTGGTTATCAATTAGCGGAGTGTGGTTCTTCCTCAACGGAGTGTGGTTAATCATTGGCTGCAACCGGAGATGGATTCACTGTCGCCGGGTAGATTGTTTGTCACACGCGAATGCTAGCCCGTTGCATCGTAGAGACGCAAGATTTTGCGTCTCTACTTCAACGTTAGTAAGTGGAGTTTTTTATTTGGGAACTTATTTCTTTTCGATCGTTTTCCATCCGGAAATAAGGTCGTCAAACTGTTTCTTGTAAAGAGCGAACACTTCTGTTTCACCCTGTACCGGTGCCGCATCGGCTCTTTGGGCATCGGTGGCCAGGCTGGTCAGTCCGCCGATGGTGGATGCCAGGTTGGGATGCCCGGTTTTCAGTAAAGTTGACAGCGTCTGTTTCTTGGCTGCAGAAAGATACTTTTTATCTTCCAGGCGTCCGATCTGGTTGTACAGTGCCACCGACCGGTTCAAAAGCGCATCGATCTGTAGCGTCTGACGGGTTTGTTTTGCCAGATCCCTTTGATCTATATGAACCCGTGGATCCATTTTTACAAGCAGCGGTTTGGAATATTCCTTTCCGCCAGCACTGAGTACAACGGTATAGTGCCCGGGCATCACCATGGGGCCTTCGGGCTGTAAGGGCGTCCCGTCGGTCCAGACGGCTGCAATGGAATAATGATATTCCAGCGCTGCGGGACGCGTATAGCGTAAGTTCCATACAAACCGGTGCATGCCTGCCGTACTTTCAAGTCGTGGCTCTTTTCCGACCCATTCTTTTTCGAAATAGCGGTTGGCAGGCAGTTTCTGCCCGTTTTCCGCACTTGAAAACCGTTCAACGACATTTCCGATGGAATCTTTGATGGTCAGCGTGACCGGACCTTGTACATTGGTTTTTAGCCAGTAATCGATGACGGCTCCTGCCGGGGGATTTTGTCCCAAAGGCGTGGACGGAGGCCACGGTGTATCATGGTTTTCGTTATTCCTGATGCGCCAGGCGGAGGCCGGACTGAACAGATGCACCGGCTGTTCCACGATTTTCTGAGACATTTCACGTAAGGGTTCCAGGTCATCCAGGATCCAGATGCCACGTCCCTGCGTGCCCGCAATCAGGTCGTTGTTGTGTACCACGAGATCGCGTACGCTGGTAGTCGGGAAATTGAAGGCCAGCGGCTGCCAGTTTTCGCCGTCATTGAACGAAACATAAATGCTGCGGTTGGTGCTGGCATACAGCAATCCTTTTTTAACGGGATCCGCTTTGACCACATTCATATATTCATCGGACGGAATTCCTTTTACAATGGTTTGCCAGGTTTTTCCGCCGTTGGTGGTTCTGAGGATCAGCGGTTTGGAATCACCCAGCCTGTGTAAATCGACAGAAACATAGGCTGCGTCAGTGGAAAAGGGTGAAGGGGCAATGGCGTCAATCCTCCCCCAAAGCGGAATGACAGGCGGGGTGACGTTGCTCCAGTGTTCCCCGCCGTCTTTAGTCAGCTGGATCAGACCGTTGTCGGTTCCGACCCAGATGACATGCTGGTCAATGGACGAGGGCGCAATACTGTAAATAACACCGTAACCGATAGCCCTGGCTTGTGCCGGGTCCGGATCGTTTACTTTTTTGGTTCCTGGTTTTACTCCGGTGAGATCAGGGCTGATGATCTTCCAGTGATCTC
This sequence comes from uncultured Lentimicrobiaceae bacterium, assembly GCA_964456625.1. GTDB lineage: Bacteria > Bacteroidota > Bacteroidia > Bacteroidales > F082 > Sulfidibacterium. The sequence goes on from CAYWBO010000017.1 coordinate 36,961, forward strand.
CGTTGTCATCTGATTTGAAAAGGTATTGTGCGCCAAAATACAACGGATAAGGTTTGATATGCGAAAATACCAGCGGTGTGATCCAGGTGTAACGGTAACGTACCGTGGTGGGCCGGGCGCCGTAGCTGGAGATAGGCCACGGAGAAATTTCGGCCGATTGGCGCGTAATTTCGTTAAAACGGGATATTTTGCCTCCCAGGCCACTGCCGAAAACCCAATCGGGGTCTCCCGGTTTGGGGACGTCATAATCTCTTTCGTCGCCTCCCACAGGATGCCAGTCGCGGATGCTGATGACGCCGTAAGGCCCGCGGCTCAGGATTTCAACGGTACCGTTGTCCTGCTGCCCGCTGTAAATCCGATACGGAAACCGGTCGTCCACGGCCAGATGATAGAACTGACCGGTAGGCTGATTGTACCAGCTTGACCAGCTTTTCCCGTTGTTTACCGTGACGGCGGTTCCCTGATCGGAAGCCGTGACCATGTGCGTTGTGTCCTCCGGGTTGATCCACAAAAAATGGTAATCATCACCGCCGGGTGAACCTTTGAATATCGAAAAATGTTTTCCGCCGTCATCGGAACGTTGGATGGAGCGGCCCATCACATATACAATATTTGGATTCTTTGGGTTGACAGTGACACGGCAGAAATAGGAATCTGCCAGCGATCCTTGGTGATTCACATATTGCCAGGTCTTACCACCATCATCCGACCGGTAAAGTCCGCTCTGATTGTGGGAGGCTTGTATGGTAGCGTATACAATTTGTCCATTGCTTCCCTTTGCCACAGCAAGTCCGATACGGCCAAGATCTACATTGGGGAGGCCGTTTCCGGAAAGTTTTTCCCAATGGAGCCCCCCGTCAGTGCTTTTGTAAATTCCGGATCCGGGGCCAATTTGCGGCGAGAAGTAGTCAAGCCAGGGATGCATCTGCATCTGCCACAAGGCCGCATAAATGGAGGAAGGATGCTCCGGATCTGAGGTCAGATCCACGGCACCTGTGTTGTCATTCACATAAAGTACATGTTTCCATGTTTTCCCTCCGTTAGTAGTCAGAAAAACACCGCGTTCCGCATTGGGTTTGAAAACATTGCCCAGGGCTGCGACCAACACCCGGTTCGGATCCTGTGGATCGATCAAAATCCGTCCGATATGGCGGCTGTCTTTTAACCCCACGTTTTTCCAGGTCTTTCCTCCGTCAGTGGTTTTATATACCCCGTCTCCGGGAAGGATATCATAACGTACGGCTACCTGGCCCGTTCCTGCATACAGGATGTTTGGATTCGATGCCGACACGGCCAGCGCTCCGATGGAAGAGGACTGCTGATGTTGCATGAATGGCTGCCAGGTTCTGCCTGCATCATCCGTTTTCCATACACCACCACCGGCGGCACCAAAATAAAACGTATTGGGTTCATTGGCAACACCTGCAGCCATGGTGGCCCATCCGGCACGGAAAGGTCCCACCTGCCGCCAGTGCATATCAGCGTATGCTTTTAAAGGAACGGTTTGGGAGAAAGCCCTTTGAAATGGCAACATGGAAAGGATCAGGGCCGGTACCAAAAGCAGTAATGTTGAGATCTTATTTTTTTTCTGAAGTGAAATTGAACCGAGCCTATGAAAATAACCCCGGGCAGTTTTCTGTTTCGTGATATCGAATTTCCTCATCTGAATATTTTTAATGTTCGTGCAAAACGAAAGAACAAACAGTTTTTGTTCTGCTCCCCGTAGGATGGGATCAACAAAAGCACATGTACTGAGTATTAAATCCGGACAAATATAATTATTTATATAAATGCCGAATTGTGTGGTTTGAAAGCCAGTGAATTACGTTTTTCGCTTGATAATTAGTATTTTATGTTTATAAAAAGATTTATTGTATTTTTGCCGCCCATTACGAAAATTACATTTTTACATGATCACGATATCAAATCTGGGCATTCAGTTCGGGAAGCGTATTTTATTTCAGGATGTGAACCTGAATTTAACAAAAGGGAACTGCTATGGTGTGATCGGCGCCAACGGGGCAGGGAAGTCAACGCTGATGAAGATTATCAGCGGAGAGATCGATTCAACACAAGGGATGGTGAGCCTGGGATCAGGTGAAAGACTGTCGGTGCTGAAGCAGGATCACTCAGAGTTCAACGAGCTGACGGTGCTGGACACCGTGCTGATGGGACACGAAAAGCTGTGGCAGGTGATGCAGGATAAGGATGTGCTGTATTCAAAGACTGATTTTTCTGATGAAGATGGCGTGAAGCTGGCAGAGTTGGAAGGATATTTTGCCGATATGGACGGCTGGAATGCGGAAAGTGATGCTGCCAGCCTGTTGAGTGGACTGGGGGTGAAGGAGGACTTGCATTACAGGCTGATGAAAGATTTGAGCGGAAAGCAAAAGGTGAAAATTTTGCTGGCCAGGGCCTTGTTCGGAAAGCCGGACAATTTGCTGCTTGATGAACCTACCAACGACCTGGACCTGGAAACTGTAAACTGGCTGGAGAATTATCTGGCCCATTTTGAAAATACGGTGGTGGTGGTGTCTCACGACCGGCATTTCCTGGATGCCATTTCTACCCACATCGTGGATATCGATTTTGGGAAAGTCCAGCTGTTTGCCGGTAACTACACCTTCTGGTATGAATCCAGCCAGCTGGCGTTGAGGCAACAACAGTCCATGAACAAGAAAGTGGCCGACAGGCGCAAAGAACTCCAGGAGTTTATCGATCGTTTCAGTGCCAACGTAAAAAAATCACGCCAGGCTACCAGCCGGAAGAAAATGCTGGAAAAGCTGAATATCGATGACATCCGGCCTTCGAGCCGGAAATATCCCGCCATTATTTTTACACCGGAACGCGAACCAGGAAACCAGATCCTGGAAGTTCACGAACTGAGCAAGAAATCGGACGACGGGCATTATCTGTTTAAAGATGTTGAATTTACCGTAAACAAGGGCGAAAAGATTGTCGTGCTTTCCCGCGATCCGATGGCCATTACCACCTTCTTTGAGATCATCAATGGAAAGGCTTCCGCTACCAGCGGTCATTATAAATGGGGACAAACCATCACCCATGCTTATCTTCCGTTGGAAAATAATTCCTTCTTCGAAAGTAAACTGAATCTGCTGGAATGGCTGGGACTGGAATCGGACGATACCACAGAGGTATACCTGCGCGGTTTCCTGGGTAAGATGCTTTTTCCCGGTGAAGAGGTTTATAAAAAGTCCAACGTCCTTTCGGGAGGGGAGAAGATGCGTTGTATGATCGCGCGCATGATGATGAAAAATGCCAATGTCATGGTCCTGGATACGCCTACCAACCATCTGGATCTGGAGTCCATCCAGGCTTTTAACAATTCTCTGACAAATTTCCCTGGAAATATCCTGTTTTCATCGCACGACCATACATTTATACAATCCATTGCCGACCGGATTATCGAGATTTCTCCCAACGGAATGATCGATAAAAAAATGGAATATGACGATTATGTTTCTGATGAAAAGATCCATGCTTTGAGGGAAGAACTCTATTCTTAACTGGCTGATAATCTCAGTAAAACAAGTTTGTTTTCAAGCTAATTAAAATCCATTTTATAAGAGTTCCGGAAAAATTCTAGTATGTTTTACTTGGATTTTTTCTGGTTTCTCTTGTGTAATTAAAATTTTTTCTATTTTAGCGGGTGAATATTCACTCACATTTTTAAAAATGGATTTTAGTAAAAGACAATCTGAAATTATCAATGCCGCCATCAAGCTGATCGGGGAGGGGGGCATTCAGGCGCTGACCATCAAGAACCTCTCAGCTGAGATCGGTGTGGTTGAGTCAGCGCTGTACAGGCACTTCAAAAGCAAAACTGATGTCCTCAGTGCGCTGCTGGATTATCTTGAAATCATTATGAATTCTCATTTCAGTGGCGTAAAATACTTGAAGATCAGACCGCTGGAGAAGATAGAGAAACTGATTGATACCCAGTTGGAACTCTTTGCTAACACGCCTTCCTATGCTGTCGTAATCTTGTCGGACGGCTTGTATAAGAACGATCAGGTTCTTTACAATAAGCTTTCGAATATCATGAAAAGTTCACGCGCTACTTTCATCAGCATCATAGAAGAGGGGCAATTGGCAGACGAAATCAGAGATGATGTTGTCAGCGATCAGATTGCTTTTATTATCATGGGTGCTATCCGGCTGAATGTGAATCAGTGGGGGCTTTCGGGCTTCAGCTATGATTTGCAGCGACGCGGGAAAGGCATTTTCCAAACCATAAAAACTTTGATCCAAAATCCTGTAAATGAATAAAAAATAGTTTATTATGATTGCAATTCCAATAAAAGAGGTCGACCCCGGACAGAACGTTCATGGCATAGAGACCAGAAAGTTTCATGAAAACGAACATGTTCAGGCTGTACATATCACATTAAAACCCGGCGAAAAGCTGAAACGGCATATCACACCCGTGGATGTTTTCTTTTATGTGCTGGAAGGGACGGGTATTGTCGAGATCGGGGACGAGAAAAAGGAAGTCGGCAAAGATACTTTTGTCGACAGCCCGGCACGCATTCCTCATTGCTGGTATAACGAAAGTTCTGAAATTCTCAGAGTTTTGGTGGTGAAAACCCCGAAACCTTACGAAAAGGCAAAAATTTTATAAGTCAAACCATAAAATCTTAATATTATGAATGCAAAAAACTCTGGATTGGACTGGCGGTCATTCTGGTGGCCGTTTTTGTCATCGCCACCGGCCTGGCCATGGCCACCGGTTACTGGAAAAGCAACGTGAAGCCGAAGGTCTATAAAGAGTTAATTTACAATTCTGGCAATCCTA
>CAYWBO010000017.1:41876-43492 GCA_964456625.1 uncultured Lentimicrobiaceae bacterium
ATCACGGCGACGATCTCGTCGCTCAGCTTCGGTTTCTCAGGAACGCCGCAAATGGCTTCTGCCTCTGCTTTCAGTTCCTCTATGGTCTTGATGGGCAAACCGGAATTTTTGGCTTTGGCGATCAGGTCCTTCCGCAGCGGGTTGATGGCAATACCTCTTTCGGTAACGATCACATCGATCATCTCACCCGGTGCGCACAAGGTGGTCACCTCATCGCGGATGATGGGAATGCGGTCGCGGAACAGCGGGATCGGCAAAATGGTGGTTTTTCCGAAAAGGGTGTTCTGCCAGCCGCCGATGCCGTGGAGCAGATAACCGTCCGAATGGGTCACCACGTTGGCATTGAAATTCACATCCACTTCCGTGGCTCCCAGCACCACCACATCCACCATCGAAGCAAAGTTGCCCTTGCCGTGATAGTTGTAGGAAGTGAAAGGAGATGTCCACACATGGTTCGGATTTTCGCGCATGGAAGTCACCCCGTCCAGGTCGAAAGTCTGACCGTCGAGGATGTATTCCACCAGACCTTCTTTCAGCATTTCCACGGGATATTTGTTACTTCCGGCCCTGATAAACCGGGCTTTCCAGTTGTTTTTCCGCAGGATGTCCCCGAAATAATTTCCAATGGACAACGCCGTGCCGCCGGCACCGGCCTGATAAGAAAATCCGTCATGGATCAGCCCCGTACGTTCACAAAACTGTGCCGTCATTTCGGCGATCAGCAGCCGGTCGGGGCTTTTGGTGATCTGGGTAGTTCCGGAGACGATCTTTTCTGCAATGCCTACCTGGTCCACTTTCACCACATAATCCACATAATTTCCCTGGATCTGCCACGGAATGGCCGGGAAAGGAACCAGATTATCGGTAACAACGATCACCTTATCGGCATATTGTGAATCCGCCAGGGCGAAACCCAGCAGCCCGCAGGCGGCGTCGCCGTTCACACCGTTGGCATTGCCGAACGGATCGGCGGTAGGGGCGGCGATGACTGCAATGTCGATCTGTACTTCCCCGTCCTGTACGGCCTGGTACCGTCCGCCGTGGGAGCGGAGGATGCCGATGCCCTGCATCTTGCCTTCGGAGCAGAATTTCCCCAGCGCGCCGTTCATGCTGCCTTCGATGCGCTGGATGGTACCGTCTTCGAGATAGGGGATCAGATGGGCATGGCACGGAAAACTGGCAGACGGGAACCATCTTAGATTTTTAATACCCAGTTCGTGGGCAATGTCAAACACCTGATTGGCGATCAGGTCGCCGTCGCGGAAATGGTGATGCGTCGAGATCGTCATGCTGTCCTTCAGCCCGGCTTGGATCAGCGCGGTTTTCAGATCCGCCACGACCTTGTTGCCGTCTTCGGGATAATCCATGCAGGTGGCGATTCGGGGGCCGAATTTCCGGCCCTGAGGCCTGTATTTCCCTACGCCCATGAACGGGACGTGCGCTTCTCCGTTGATCTGCGTCGGCACCATACGACCCGCCGCGTTTTTTACCAGGTTGTCGTATTTTTTCATTGTTCCGTTTCTTTTGATTCCCAATCCTTGTCCAGCTTTCCCGTTTTAATGGCCAGGTCGATGGTCTTTAAGGCCCTTTTTACAATGGGCGCGTCAATCATCTTC
>CAYWBO010000018.1:0-41640 GCA_964456625.1 uncultured Lentimicrobiaceae bacterium
CCAAGACCAATGATCAAAGCACCGATTGCAGCTACAATCAGATAGGGCTGCCAGGCAAGATTTGAATAATGAGCCATACGTCTTGGCATTCCCATGAAGCCTAAAATGTAAAGCGGGCCAAATGCAACCACAAAACCGATGGCCCAGAACCAGAACGATATCTTACCCCACTTCTCATTCAGGCGGAAGCCAAAGGTCTTCGGGAACCAGTAATGGAAGCCTGCAAAATAGCCGAACAATACGCCCGGAATCAACATATTATGGAAGTGAGCAATCAGGAACAAGCTGTTATGAACTACGTAGTCGGCAGGCGGGATTGCCATCAGTACACCGGTCATACCGCCTACAACAAACAGGACGAAGAAACCCATGGTCCAATACATCGGCGCATCAAAATGAATGCGGCCCCGGTACATGGTAAAAAGCCAGTCGTAAATTTTCACACCTGTCGGGATAGCAATAAACATGGTGGCGATCCCAAAAAAGATATTGACATCTACCGTATTTCCCATGGTGAAGAAGTGGTGCAACCAAACGGTAAATGAAAGGAACATGATAGCAGCGGTTGCATAAACCAGTGATTTATAGCCGAACAGTCTTTTCCTTGAGAAAGTTGCAACAACCTCTGAATAAATACCAAAAGCCGGCAAAATAACAATATACACTTCGGGGTGTCCCCACATCCAGAACAAATTGTTCCACATCATCATGTTTCCGCCCAAGGCGTTGGTAAAGAAATGCATTCCCAGATAACGGTCCATAGTCAGCAGGAACAACGCTCCTGTTAAAACCGGAAAAGATAAAATCATGAGGACATTGGTAGTTAATGTAGCCCATGTAAACAAAGGCATCCGCATAAATCTGAGTCCCGGGGCACGCATCTTAATAATGGTGACAAAAAAATTGACACCACTTAAAAGCGACCCCACACCCGCTATCTGGACCGCCCACATCCAGTAATCGACCCCGACACCTTTATTATAATGTAACTCAAAAAGTGGAGCAATTCCGGACCATCCGGTATTGGAAAATTCCCCAAGTCCTAACGATATCATGATTAATCCGGCACCGGCCACTGTCATATAAAAACTTACTGAATTCAGCAGCGGAAATGCGACGTCTCTGGCACCAATCTGCTGAGGAATGACCAGGTTCATCAGGCCAACCATAAAAGGCATCGCCACAAAGATGATCATAATCGTTCCGTGGGAGCTGAATATCTGATCGAAATGATGAGGCGTCAAATAACCATGATTAGCCCCTGCGGCCATAGCCTGCTGGGCCCGCATCATAACGGCATCGGCAAATCCGCGCAACAGCATGACGCCTGCAAGAACGATGTACATGACACCAATTTTCTTGTGGTCGAGGCTGGTAAACCATTCGTGCCACAAATAGCCCCATTTTTTGTAATAGGTAATCAAACCAATAATGATCAGGGCAAGAATCGTGGAACTCACCACGGCTCCCATGATAATCGGATCATTATAAGGTATTGCTGAAAGTGTTAATTTTCCAAACATATTATTTATCCTCCATCATTTTATGATTCATCGGCCCTGAACCAGATTTCATTTTCATTTTTTTCATTCTCATTTCTCTACCCATCCATTCCATAAACGCTCCGGCAACATGATTAAACAAGTTCGGAGTTACTGAAGAATAGAAAGTTACAGGATATCCAACATTAGGACTACTGACTTGATTATATGTTTTCATATCCAAAGAATCCGGCGACTGCTTGACTTTCTGCACCCAGGCTTTAAACGCGGTAGTGTCCATGGAAATCGCCTTGAAATGCATGGTGTTGTAACCATGTCCGCTAAATTCATTGTTCTGCCCGTCATAAGTCCCCGTATCGCTGGCTAAGAGATGCAGTCTGGTAGTCATGCCTGCCATGACATACATCTGGCTTCCCAATTGCGGGATAAAAAATGAAGTCATAACCGAAGAGGATGTCAGTTTAAAACTCAACGGTGTATTCTCCGGAAAGACAAGCTCATTAACGGAGGCAATATTGTAATCCGGATAAATAAAAAGCCAGTTCCAATCCATGGAAATGACTTCTACTTTGACTGGCTTCTCCTTTGAAACCAGCGGCTTGTAAGGATCCAACTTGGTAGTACTTTCAATTGTAAGATAGGATAATCCTGCAATAATCAGTATCGGCACCAACCAAATAACAATTTCAACCTTTACGGAATCCGTCCATTTGGGATCATAATTCGCTTTCGTGTTTGATGCTTTGTACTTTGTTGCAAACAAAAAAGCCATGACAAATACCGGAACAATGACAATCAGCATAAGACCTATGGCCCAGTATATAAGGGCCCGCTCATCGCTTCCAATAGGTCCTTTTGGATCGAGTACGACCATTTTGCTGCATCCGCTCAAAAAAGCCGCCATCCCAACGAAACCCATTACTTTGATTAAATCGTAAAACTTTTTTCTCATTATGTCCAACCTAATTAAAACTATAATTACGCGAAATATACAACTTTTTTCAGGGTGCTACCGGCACTTCAAAACAAATAATTTAGAGGGGGCTTCTTCCCCACCCTGGAAAAAACCTTGTTTTTTATTTACTTGAATTGTGCTAATTTTGAACCCGGGAATTTTGTTGCAATTAAGAACTGCATTACTTAATAATTTATCTCTGAATTTGATTTTTTGAAACATTTAAAATACTGAATCAGAAAGTTATAAGATCGATAAGCTATCATTACTAAGACATCGCAATATTATAACTTTTTTTCTAATAATTTAAACCGATTATAAATTATTGTATTGAAAATTGATTTTTTCTGTTCCCGTAGTTTCAGCTAAACTGATTTTAATCATAAATTATTTTTTTAAATATTTTCATAATCAGTTAGTTGAATAAGGTGTTATAGAGAATTCAGGAATTTGAATAAAAATATATGAGAGAGCGTACGAATTTTCTTTCCCTGTTGGGAGAACTGAATAAAGTCCGGATTACTGTTGCAGTAACCCTGACCACCCTGGCCGGCTACACACTGGCACATCAACACATTGACTCGGGCGTGATCCTGCCACTGATCGGCATTTTCATCCTGGCTTGCGGCTCGGCCGCGTTTAACCAGTATCAGGAAAGGGACCGTGATATTTTAATGAAACGCACAAAAAACAGGCCCATCCCTTCGGGAAAAATTTCGCCCCGAGCCGCTGTTATCATCGCCTTTTCTGAAATCATCATCGGGACCTTTATCATATATATAGGTAGTAATCCGGAAGCTGCGTTCATCGGTTTCCTGGCCTTTATATGGTACAATCTGATTTACACCCCCTTGAAACGGAAAACGGCTTTTGCTGTCATTCCCGGCAGCGTGATCGGTTCCCTACCGCCGGTAGTTGGCTGGGTGGCGGGTGGCGGTGCCTTAGCCGACCCGAAACTCCTGGTGCTTGCCTTTTTCTTTTTTATTTCACAGGTGCCTCATTTCTGGCTGCTCATGCTCAAATACGGGCAGGAATATGTGGATGCCGGTTATCCCTCCATTACCACCGCGTTGAATCAGACGCAGATCAAAAGAGTTACCTTCGTGTGGACAGTGGCCACCGCGCTGGTGGTGTTACTGATGATCTATTCGGGCCTGATCACACCACTATTTTTCGAGATCCTGGTACTCGTCGCCGCCGTCTGGCTGATCGCGGTATTTTTAGGATTGTTCCGGAAAATCTCAGTCACGCTTAATCCGTTCTATTACTTTATGCGGTTAAACTACTTTGTTTTGACCGTGATCGTTTCGCTGATCGTCGGCCCGTTACTTTAAATTGCAAAGCCAAATAAACCAAGAACTAATTTCTACACGTTATAAAAAAAATCATAAAACAGGTCTCTGAATTTTAAAATTTTTTATATTTGTACATATTTTAGTATTTCGTGACCCAATTAGTAAAATACATCTTTCATTTCTACTATGATGGTTTTAAAAACATGACCGTCGGTAAAAAGTTATGGGTTATAGTACTCATCAAGCTATTCGTCATCTTCATCATCTTCAAACTTTTCTTTTTTCACGATTTCCTACAAACACATTTCAAAACAGATCAGCAAAGAAGTAATTACGTAATAGAACAATTAACCAATCCAAAAAATTAAATGAATCGCTTATGGAACATTTCAGTCTGGCCCTATTAGATTGGTCCCGGGCGCAGTTTGCCCTTACGGCAATGTATCACTGGTTGTTTGTCCCGCTTACGCTGGGAACCAGTTTTATCATTGCCATCATGGAGACCATTTATGTGAGAACAGGTGACGAACTTTGGAAAAAGATCACCAAATTCTGGATGACCCTGTTTGCCATCAATTTTGCTATCGGTGTAGCCACCGGAATTATTCTTGAATTTGAATTCGGGACCAACTGGTCCAATTATTCGTGGTTTGTGGGAGACATTTTCGGCGCTCCACTGGCCGTGGAAGGCATCATGGCTTTTTTTATGGAAGCAACCTTTTTTGCCGTGATGTTTTTCGGATGGAATAAGGTAAGCAAACGCTTTCACCTGACTTCCACCTGGATGGTTGCCATCGGCTCTAACATTTCCGCCTTATGGATTCTGGTAGCCAACTCATGGATGCAAAATCCTGTCGGGATGCACTTTAATCCTGTCACCGCCCGGAACGAAATGGTCAATTTCTGGGCTGTGTTATTTTCACCCACGGCTATCAACAAATTCCTGCACACCGTTTCTTCGGCTTATGTACTTTCAGCCATTTTTGTGCTGGGTGTCAGCGCCTGGTTCTTGTTGAAGAACAGAAATCTTAAGCTGGCCAAAAGAAGTGCCGTGGTGGCTTCGACTTTCGGTCTGATCTCCATTCTGTTTACGATCCTTACGGGGGACGGTTCCGCACGGGAAGCTTACCGGGTACAGCCCATGAAATTCGACTCCTTTGAAGGACTTTATTATGGTGCAAAAGCCGCGCCGTTGATCACCTTTGGTATTTTTGATACGCACAAACCCACTATGGAAAATCAGAATCCAAAAGTCTTCACAAACAAGTTCGAAGTGCCCAAACTGCTGTCGCTGATGGCTACGCTGAATCCCAATTCTTACATCCCGGGGATCAATGATTACATCAAGGGAAACAAAGCGATGGGCATCATATCCTACAGTGAGCGGATTAAAATGGGACAAACAGCCCTGGCAGCACTTAAAACCTACCAGGAAGCGCGTCAGACAAAAAATGACAGTCTGGCTTCTACAAGTTTGAAAACATTTCAGGACAACTATAAATATATGGGTTACGGATATTTCAAGGACCCCTATAACCTGATCCCAAATGTGCCATTGGCATTCTACTCCTTTCACCTGATGGTGGGTCTGGGAATGCTTTTTGTGATCCTATTCATTCTGGGGTTGATCTATTCCACAAAAGACAACCTCCATACGAAACGCTGGTTCCTGTATGCGGCCTTGTGGACGATCCCACTGGCCTGGCTGGCTTCCGAAGCCGGATGGCTGGTGAACGAGATGGGCCGTCAGCCCTGGGTGATCCAGAACCTTATGCCTACAAGAGCTGCACTCTCGAACATCAGTTCCACATCTGTGATGATCACGTTCTTCCTGTTCGGAGTGACCTTTACAATCCTTATGATCGCAGAAATCAGGATTATGCTGAAACAGATTAAACAACTTAATGATGGAGGGCACTAATCATGTTTGGAAATTTATCACATCTCGCATTACAGGAATATTGGTGGGCCATCGTTTCGTTATTGGGCGGAATCCTGGTATTCTTATTTTTTGTACTGGGTGGCCAGACCTTATTCAACAGATTAGGCAAAACTGACAACGAAGTAAAAATGCTTGTCAACTCACTGGGAAGAAAGTGGGACCTGACTTTCACCACGCTGGTTACCTTTGGTGGTGCCGCTTTTGCTTCTTTTCCGTTGTTCTACTCCACCAGTTTTGGCGGCGCTTATTGGGTTTGGATCATCATCCTCTTTGCTTTTGTACTCCAGGCCGTTTCTTACGAATACCGGTCCAAAGCCAACAACTGGCTGGGCACCAAAACTTTTGACACCTTCCTTTTTCTGAACGGGCTGATCGGAACGATTTTTATCGGAACCGCCGTGGCTACTTTCTTTACGGGATCTTTGTTTTCAGTAAACAGCATGCACCATTCTTTCTGGGAATCTCCTTACGGAGGGCTGGAGCTGGCACTGAATTTCGGACGTTATGCCACTTACATCAATCTGTCGCTGGGACTGGCCGTGTTCTTCCTTTCACGGGTACTGGCCAGTATGTATTTTATGAACAACATCAGCGATGACAAACTATTTGAAAGAAGCCGGAAAGCCATCTTGAAAAATGCCATTCCTTTCCTGGTTTTCTTCCTGTTTTTCTTTGTCAATATTTTGGTTATAAGTGGATTCAATTACGATCCCATGACAATGGCAGTAAATATGGAGCCTTTCAAATACCTGCACAATCTGCTGGCCATGCCTGTCGTGCTCATCCTTTTGCTGCTGGGCGTTGTGCTGGTTTTGTGGGGCATTGTCCGTGGCACTTTCTTTGCTGAAAAATGCGGCAAAAAAGCCATCTGGTTTACCGGTCTCGGTACCGTCATCACAGTATTTTCGTTGTTACTGACGGTTGGGTACCATCACACGGCTTTCTATCCGTCCATTTACGATCTTCAAAGTTCGCTGACCATTCAGAATGCATCATCCAGCCACTACACCTTGACAGCGATGTCGTATGTTTCGCTGCTGGTACCTTTTGTATTGGCTTACATCTGGTATGTCTGGCGTTCGATGAACAAGACGGACATCACGGCAAAGGAAATGGAAGAAGATCCGCATGCTTATTAAAATTGTATTTTACTAAAATCAAAAGCTATGTATACATCAGAAATTATATGGTTCTTAACCTGGCCCGTCCTGATCTGGTTTTCGTACAAGATGGTCAGAATAGCCGTGAGAAAATTTGAAAAATCCGAAGAAAATTCTCAATAAGAATCTTCAAGATTAAATTATTTCATGCTTGTAGAAAAGGGCTTTAGTCGTTTGATTAAAGCCTTTTTCATTTTTCCTGATGGCATAAACCGATTTCCAATATCTTTGTTTTGGAATAAGCATTGCAATTTCATGAACAACAATCTGTATTATGCCCCCGAGGTAGCCGCTCCTGTTTTTCAGCTTAACACCGACGAATCCAAACATTTAGTACGGGTTTTGAAAATGAAAAGCGGCGACATACTCCGTTTTACCGATGGAAAAGGCATGATCTATACCTGTAAAATTCTGGACGACAACGCCAAAGGTTGTGAAATAGAAGTGCTGGATTCGGAACCAGGAAAAGACAAACGTTCATTTTTCCTGCAGATCGCCGTGGCACCTACAAAAAATATCAACCGTTTTGAATGGTTCCTGGAAAAAGCAACTGAAATCGGTATCGACCGGATCATTCCTTTCGTTTCGGAACATTCCGAGCGGAAAGACATCAAGACCGAACGGTTGAACCGGGTGATTACCGCTGCCATGAAACAATCCCTGAAGTCTTTTCATCCGCAACTGGATGAAATCGTGAAATTTCCAAAACTGCTGGACCTGCCTTTTGAAGGCCAAAAGTTCATCGCTTCACTGGAAGACGAAAACACTCCTGAGCTTTCCCAAATCTATCAGGCTGGAGAAAGTGCCTGGATCCTTATCGGGCCGGAAGGGGATTTCAGTCCGAAAGAAATCGAAAATGCAAAATCCCATGGTTTTATCCCGGTAAAACTGGGTCCCTATCGCCTGCGTACGGAAACAGCTGCCATTGCCGCCTGCCACACCGTCAACCTGCTGAATTATTAGGTGTAGATACAGCGTATTCTTTTTATATTTGGACATCATGAAGCATTATGATGTTATCATTGTGGGAGCAGGTCCCGCCGGATTGCGCTGCGCTGAAGTACTGGCACCTTCCGGACTGAGTGTTTTAGTGCTGGAGAAAAAACCGGAAATAGGATCCAAAGTCTGTGCCGGAGGGGTGACAAGAAAAATATTCAGGATCTTCGATCTGCCGGATTCCCTGATAGAACAGAAAATCAATCAGGCTTCCATTTATGCCACCGGACAAAAATTCACCATCCGGCAGGATACTCCTTTTGTCTTTACCATCGATCGTTTCGCGCTGGGGCAATGGCAGGCCGGCAGGCTGAAAGACACACAGGTAGAGATCCGTACAAATTCACAAGTTACCCGCATCGACGACGGGACTGTTGAAGTAAATCGCGAAGAAAACTTTGGCTTTCGTTATCTTGTAGGTGCCGACGGTGCATCCTCGCTGGTCAGAAGACACCTGAAAATTCCGGTAAAGAAAAGGATTATCACCTTTCAGTATCTGATTCCCCGAAAGGGAGGTGAACATCTGGAAGTCTTTATGAACTCCCGGCTATTTCATTCGGGCTATGCCTGGATATTTCCGCACAGGCAACATCTTGCCGTAGGTTGCGACGCCGACCCGCACAAGATAACCCCCGCCCGGCTGAAAGCCAACTTTCACGAGTGGCTGAAAGAAAAAGAATTGGATATTTCCGATGCCGAATACCAGAGTTTTCCCCTTTCGTACGACTACCGGGGGATCCGTTTCAACAACATCCTCCTGGCAGGAGAAGCTGCCGGCCTGGCATCGGGACTAACGGGCGAAGGTATCTATCCCGCTCTGTTTTCCGGAAATGTAGCTGCCGAAAGCATTTTATATGATATTCCAACCGATACGCTCATGAAAAAGCTGCTGCGATATAAGAAAATCCAGGAAGGATATCTGAACCTGTTGTATCTGGCCGGCCCGTTCAGAGATTCCATCTTCAATTTGACGTTGTGGTTAATGAACAACAAAAGATTCCGTGAATATGTGACACACGGTTTCTCCTGAGATACCAGTTTTACTTTCCGGATCATGCAAAATGGGTTCATCGGCATAAAATCGGCCATTCCACGATCATCCGTTAAAAAATGACAGGCACATGATTCATACATTCGCTTAGTTGTTTACTTTTGCAAAAAATTCGTAAATGGCTGAAACAAATTTTGACAACATCAGACCTTATACTGAGGTGGAAGCGAGGGAAGCCATTCTACGCATCACCGGACAACGTGAGTTTAAGACAATCCTCAGCTATATTTTTGAAGAGGATCTGCACGAAGAATTAATCCGAAAAGCCCGCGAAGCAAGAACCATACATGAATTTCAGTATGAATTCATGAAACCACTGGTCGAGAAGATTTTATCCAACACATCCAAAGGGGTCAGCGATTCGGGATTTGAGAAATTAACGCCCGACAAACCCAGGCTTTTTGTGGCCAATCACAGAGACATTACGCTAGATTCGTCTATTTTGGCAGCACTGCTGGTGGAACATAATTACGAATCCTGCGAATTTACCTGGGGTGACAACCTGATGGTTTCGCCCTTTGTTGAGGATTTTGGGAAGATCAACCGGATGATCACGGTTTTCAGAGAAGGGACGCCAAGGCAGACATTGCTGAATTCAAAGACCCTTTCCGCTTACATCCGTAAAAGGGTCTTTACCGACAAAAAAGCTGCCTGGATTGCACAAAGCAAAGGGAGGACTAAAAATGGCAGCGATAAAACCGATGTGGGTGTTTTAAAGATGCTGACGCTTGAAGGGAAGGAAAAACTGTCCGAAAAAATCGAAATGCTGAACATCACGCCTGTATCCATCTCATTCGAGTGGGAACCATGTGACGCACTAAAAACCAAAGAATTATACATATCTACGAAAAGGAAATACGTAAAAGATAAAAAGGAAGACCTGAACAGCATCATCGGAGGTATCTTAGGACAAAAGGGACACATACATCTCTCCATTTGTAATCCTGTAAATGAGATCGTGAAAACCTGGGCCCCGGATCTGCCCAGTAAGGATTTCTTCCAAAAACTGGCCGCGTTGATCGACGAAGGAATTTACGAAAACTACAAACTCTGGCCTTCCAATTTCCTGGCTTACGACCTGTTACACGACAGATGGGATTTTAGTGACCGTTACAACAGCGAAACAAAGGAAATCCTGGAAGCGCGTCTGAGGAAAACGATGTCGATGATTGAATATCATGAAGACGAAGAAGAATTGGTAAAGCAGTTGTTTTTGTCCATTTACGCCAACCCTGTCGTAAATAAGCTGAGCCACCATTTTTCGCCTGACAAACCTTAATGCATCGGGCAAAAGCTTCCTTATTTTTTGGATCGGATCATGACTTCGAGCATATCCCATAACTCTTTCGGGATGGCTTCGAGCATATTGAATTCTCCGGCTCCCTGAAGCCACTCGCCGCCGTCGATGGTGATGACTTCGCCATTCACGTAAGCAGAAAAATCCGACATCAGATACGCAGCCAGATTGGCCAGTTCCTGATGATCTCCTACCCTTTTCAGAGGAACTTTTTTGGAAATATCAAACTTGTCCTTCAGATCGCCGGGCAGCAGCCGGTCCCAGGCGCCCTTTGTCGGGAACGGCCCCGGAGCGATGGCATTCACACGAATCCCGTATTTGGCCCACTCTACCGCCAGCGAACGCGTCATGGCCAGAACACCGGCCTTGGCCGCAGCCGACGGGACCACATAAGCACTGCCTGTAAACGCATAGGTTGTTACAATGTTTAAGATCGTCGCTTTTTCCTGTTTGGTTTGTATCCAGTGCTTTCCGAAAGCCAGTGTGCAGTTTTTGCTGCCTTTTAACACAATGTCTATGATCGTGTCAAAAGCACGCGCCGAAAGCCGCTCAGTGGGGCTGATAAAATTACCTGCAGCGTTATTCAGCAATCCGTCTACTTTACCAAATGCTTTCAGTGTGTCCTGCAACATGGCTTCCACTTCATCGTAATTTCTTACATCGCATTTCACGGGAAGGACATCTCCGCCGGTTTCGGTTTTCAACTGCTCGGCGACATGTTGCAGTTTCTCCAAATTGCGGGAGCTGATCACCACTTTCGCGCCCAATTGCATAAAATACTTCGACATCGCCAGTCCCAGGCCGGAACCGCCACCGGTGACAACGATCACCTGATCCTTCAGTTCCTGAGATTTAAACATAGGTTCTTTAAAATGGGTCATAACAGTTTCTTTAGAAGTTTGGATACATATTTTGAAAAGATTAAAGCGTCGCAACCAGTTCTTTAAACAACAAAACCAGATCTTTTTCTGCTTTTCCGGCATTGGCAATAATTTCATTGATATCTGCCGGTTCGATATTGTCGGGATCGCACAGATCGGTGATCACGGAAACGGCAGCTACCTTTATTCCCATATGGTGTGCCACGATGACTTCCGGCACCGTGGACATTCCCACGGCATCGGCACCCATCACCTTAATAAACCGGTATTCTGCACGGGTTTCCAGACTGGGGCCGATCCAGGCTACATAGACACCTTTACTGACCTTCAGCTTGTTCTTTTCAGCGATATTTTCCATGGTTTCGATCAGTGCAGCATCGTAAGGCTGGCTCATATCCAAAAACCGCGGTCCCATTCCATCAATATTTTTTCCCACCAGCGGGTTTCCAGGAATCATGTTGATGTGGTCGTCAATGATCATGAGCGAAGCCTTCTGCATGTTCAGATTGATGGCGCCGGCAGCATTCGAAACCAGCAGGTATTTGATGCCCAGAAGCTTCATCACCCTTACCGGGAATGTGATCTCCTGCATGTTGTAACCTTCATAAAAGTGGAAACGGCCATTCATGATAATCACCTTTTTTCCGCTCAGTTCACCATACATAAGTTTTCCCATATGCGTCTCAACGGTAGAAACCGGAAAATACGGAATATCTTCATAATCCAGTGTGACCTCCACATTTACCTGATTCACCAGATTCCCCAAACCTGTTCCCAAAATGATGCCCACCTCAGGGGCTGTAATTCCATGTGTCTGAATGTAAGACGCGGCTTCTTTAATTTTTTCGATCATGATTTTTCAATTTCCAACAAAGTTAAATTTTTTACAGGACTGCCATGGTCCGCAACCTGAGAAAATATATGAATCAGAGAACACTTTTTGGAAACTGCGTCTCGGCAAGGATGAAGATTTGCCTTATCAAAAAACTAATAAATAACAGGGTTCTTCTTTAATGATTTTGTTGCATCATTTTTTGAGTCAGGGGAACACGGTAACCATTGAGGTAGGCAGTAACAAAAGCACCCCTGACACCTTTTCCAAGAATCTTCCTGCATTCAACCAGGGCGTTTTGATAGGACACAAACTGCCCTACGGTATAACGATAATATCCGTCCTGATGGACCACCTTTACGGGATATTCGAATTTATATTTTGCCTGCAACAGTAACGGATCGCGAAGAGGGACTTTGGAAGCCAGCACCTGAATTCGGAACTGCAATCCATGGGCAGAAGACTGTTGCTTTTCAATTTTCTGTACAGGAGCTTTTTGGGGTGCTGCACCCGGTTGTAATGGAAGACTCATCACCTCTACTCCTGGTTTCCCGACGGCTTCAGCCGGGGTTGGGCCCGGGTTTACCATGTAATCGAAGATGGGAATGGGCCTTTTGTTCATATCGTCCTGAGATCTTCTGCGCCTACGGGTTTTCTTTTTCCCCAGCAAGCTGGCATGCTTTCCGGGATTGATATAATATGTAACTCCCACATGGGTATACAGTAACTGGTCATATTTAGCGCCGTCTTTCCACTCATCCACATAATCGCTGAGCACGGTGGTCATCGTTCCGCCGGCATGAACCGACCAACGGTTATTGATTCTGTAATCAACACCCGCTCCGAAAGGAACGACCAACGCCTTATTTCCATAGGTAGTACTTCCGGCAGTGGTTCCGCTGTGAATGATGCCTCCAGTAATGTTGTTTGTCAATGCTGTATTCCAGGTACTGACGCCGAAACCCAGCGTGCCATACACCGAAAATTTACGGTCGCTGTTGTAGCTCCCAAACAAATTGCTGAAATTAGCATAAGCAAAAATCGTCAGGTCATCATAATTACCGGCCATCGAGTAATCGACAGCAGTGCCGTCCGACTTCCGGTCCTTGATGCTGTTGATTCCCGTAGAGTAAAGGTTGATGCCGGCACCAAAAACCGGGCTGAACATTCTTTTAGCATAGATCTGCACACCCAGTCGCGATTCACCGCTCCATTTCTGAAGATAATTATGATTGCTGGCATCGCCGTAAAATTGCGTAGTCCCCAAATTAATGCCCACATCCCATTTATCCGTTGATTGTTCCTGTGACGGAATATTCAGCGTTTGGGAAAAAGCGCCCGAATATGCTGTCAGGAGCACAAAAAGGAATAAGAAACGAAAAACGGAATTTGCTATGGTGGAAAAACGCATATTACTTCTTTTTCTTCTCTTTGGAATAATCGTGGCAATATTCCTGAATGTATTCGTATGCCGTACCAAAACCAAGCTCCAAAGCTTTATTCCAATCGCCGCAAGCCCCACTCATATCGTTCAGATAGTACTTGGTAACACCTCTGTTGAAATAATTACGTACCCAATTTGAATAATTCATGACATCGGTGGGCCGCAGCTGCAGCGCACGATCGTAAGAACCAATGGCATCTTCATAACGGTGCAACTTTGTCTGTGCATTGCCCAGATAGGAGAACAACATAAAATCCTGGGTATTCGGCTTTATCTTCAGTGCTGCGTTGAAGTACTGGATCGCCTTGATATAGTCTCCAATCTGATATTTCAGAATTCCCCAGTTGAAATAATTGTGATAAGGGTCTTCCTGCAGTCCTGTTTCACTGCCTGCAACCGGAATGAAGTACTGTTTGGCCCCATCGATAAAGTTTTTGAATGTATAGAATTTCACCTCATAAAAAGAGCGGGTAAACAGTTTGTTCCAGTCGTTGGGCGATGTGTACATGGAAACCAGATAATTATTATCAAATGTTTTGATCAGGCGGAACCTGCAGACTTCCTCGCCGCTATTCCGGATAGGATATACGGCAAGAACGAGGTTCCATCCGTTTACTTTTTCTCCGAGATTGATTTCTTGAACGTTGCCAACCAGCGTGCTCTCCCAGTTTTTGTGATCGTAATTCTTGATGGTACCTCTGGCAAATACTTTTAAATTCACCGCATAGCTTTGGTTGAAAGTGACATTATCCGGAAGAATTTTAGACAAAAGCTGACTGTTGAAAACATAATAATCCAAAGAGTTATAGCCTTCCCAATCCTCTTTCAGTAAAGGGAATTCGTATTTGCCATCCCGGTACATTTTTATGAGCACGGTGTACTGTGTGTTGCCGATCATCAGTTTCCGCATTTCAAGCTTGATGAAGTTGTCCTGGCCCAAAGCCCGGGAACCATAGTTGTCTTTGTTGGATTTCTGATCGGTAAAGGGAATTTCATTCTTCATGGAATACCAGGCACCGTTATCCTGTACCGCCCAGCCCATGGCCCGATCAATACTGGATTCCACACCGCTCAGCGAAGAATAGCGTACCAAATCCTGCTCACTAAGGGCGCCTTTGTCCTTTTTTCGGTCCTTTTTGTGTTTTTGCGAAAAAGATAACAACGGCAGCAACACCAAAACAATCAAGGCGAAACTACGCAGCATTATAACTTTCGATTTTGGCATATTTTGTCTCATTAAAACACTAAAACCCCGAATTTGTAAATGTAATAAAATTAATTTCCTCGGAAAAATCTCAAATTCTAAAATATTAAATATTTATCAACACACGTCGTGTAGTAGTATGTTATTTTTAATCAATCATTTAAAGTAAAAAAGTTCAAAAGTTGGCATCGGTTAAATTCTCTGAGAAGCTGCCGTTATCTCGCTTTCTGCGGTTTTCAGGGCTTCTTCGATGCCTGAAGGATTCTTTCCTCCTGCCATTGCAAAATGAGGCTGTCCGCCACCACCTCCTTTGATGAACGGGCTGATCTTCCGGATCATACTGCCGGCGTTGAATTTTCCTGCCACGGTCAGTTCATCGGAGATCCCGACCACCAGATTGGCTTTTCCGTCATTCT
This sequence comes from uncultured Lentimicrobiaceae bacterium, assembly GCA_964456625.1. GTDB lineage: Bacteria > Bacteroidota > Bacteroidia > Bacteroidales > F082 > Sulfidibacterium. The sequence continues at coordinate 14,976 of CAYWBO010000018.1, forward strand.
CCAAAGCAAGCACCACAATCATACGCTCGCTCATGGCACGCAGCTGATGAACCAGATTTTTAGCCTGATTGGGGTCCATGACAATCTTTTTCCCTACATAAGTATAATCGCCGATTTGCTTCGCTGATTTCATCAGCTCACCGGCAAGCTGATGGGCTTTTTCCTTTTGGTGCTGTTCGATCTCTCTGGAAAGTGACGCGTTTTCCTGAAGCAGGTTTTTCACTGCCGTCAGCGGGTTCACGGCCCCCTTAAATTGCCCCTGTATCTCGGTCATCAAATCCAGATGTTCGAAAATATAAGCTTCAGCTGCATCAGCGGTACAGGCTTCAATACGCCGCACGCCCGCAGCAATACCGCTTTCGGAAATAATTTTAAAGAATCCGATCTGGCCCGTAGCCGGCACATGGGTGCCGCCGCAAAGCTCAACGGAGTATTCAGGATCAAAGGTGATGACCCGTACGCGGTCGCCGTACTTCTCTCCAAATAAAGCCATGGCTCCCATTTTTTTGGCTTCTTCTATGGGAACATTTTCCTGAACATGGCAACTGATATTTTCACGGATCCTGGCATTCACCTTTTTTTCTACTTCGCGGATCTCTTCATCCGTCATTTTAGCAAAATGCGAAAAGTCGAAACGAAGCCGTTCCGAATCCACGAGTGAACCTTTTTGTTCCACATGTGTTCCCAGCACTTCCCTTAAAGCAGCATGCATCAGATGGGTGGCACTGTGGTTGTTGGCAGTCAATTTTCGTTTCTGTCCGTCAACTCTAGCCGTCAGTGTCTCCTTTGGATTGTTGGGTTCTTCAGCCACTATATGGATTGGGAGATTATTTTCCTTCCGCGTATCGGTAACATGCAACAACTGCCCTGCCAATTCCAACACGCCGGAATCGCCTACCTGTCCCCCCGACTCTGCATAAAACGGCGTGCGGTCCAGCACCACTTCATACATGGTATTTTTCTTTTGCGTCACTTGGCGGTACTTTACAATATGGGCTTCACATTCCAGTTGGTGATAACCAAGAAAATCCGTCGAAGGTGCCTTGGGAATGATTTCAATCCAGTCGTCAGTGGTTTTTTCAGCGGCTTTACGCGATCGGTTTTTCTGTGCTTCTAGGCCTTTCTGAAAATCTTCCATATTCACATCCAGCCCGATTTCCCGTGCCATGAGCCGTGTCAGATCGATGGGGAAACCGAAAGTATCAAACAACTCGAAAGCAAACTCGCCGTCGATGACCTTACTTTCCGGATTCATGCTGACATATTGTTCAAATCGCTTTACCCCCTGTGAGAGAGTCCTTAGAAAAGTGGTTTCTTCTTCCTTAATGACCATCTCTACCAAATGTTGCTGACTCTCAATTTCCGGGAAAACATTTTTCAACTGCTCTACCAGAACCGGCAGAATTTTATAGATAAACGGCTCCTGAAATCCCAGGAAAGTAAAACCGTAACGAACCGCACGGCGCAAAATCCTGCGGATCACATAACCGGCACCTGTATTGGACGGCAGTTGACCGTCGGCAATGGCAAAAGCCACGGCGCGCAGGTGATCTGACACCACACGGATGGCAATATCTTTCTTTTCGTCCTGACCATAGGTCACACCGGCCAGCTGTGCCAGGAAGTTGATCAGCGGTTTAAAAACATCGGTATCATAATTGGATTTGACGCCCTGCAATACCATGGCCAACCTCTCGAATCCCATTCCGGTATCAATATGCTTCTGCGGCAGCACAGACAATTTTCCATTGGTCTGGCGGTTGAATTCAATGAACACCAGGTTCCAGATCTCAATCACCAGCGGATGATCTTTATTCACCAGTTCCTGTCCGGGGATTTTGGCTTTTTCCTCTTCAGGTCTCAGATCAATGTGGATTTCAGAGCAAGGGCCACAGGGTCCGGTTTCACCCATTTCCCAGAAATTATCCTTTTTCGATCCCAGTAGAATATGATCTTCACGGATGTGTTTTTTCCAAGATTCTCTGGCTTCGGCATCCATGGCCAACCCATCCTGTTCGTCACCGCTGAACACGGTTACATAAAGGTTTTCCTTATTGATCTTGAAGACTTCCGTCAGCAGCTCCCAGGCCCAGGTGATGGCTTCCTCCTTAAAATAATCGCCAAAAGACCAGTTCCCCAGCATTTCAAACAACGTGTGATGATACGTATCATGGCCCACTTCTTCCAAATCGTTGTGCTTTCCCGAAACGCGCAGACATTTCTGCGTATCGGCTACCCGCGAAAATTTTGCAGGCGCATTTCCAAGGAAAATGTCCTTAAACTGATTCATCCCCGCATTAATGAACATCAACGTTGGATCATCTTTTACCACTATGGGAGAACCCTTTACGATCTGGTGGTTTTTTGACTGAAAAAACTCCAAAAATCCCCTTCTGATTTCTGACGAATTCATTATCAATTTGTTAACAAATTACTGTTTATTTTTTTGATCATTTAAGATTGCAAATCTACGTCAAATTCTTAGTTTTGCACCATAAAGTCCGTTTCATGGCCAAAACTAAATATTTCTTTAACGAGAAAACGCTATCCTATGAAGAGCATAAGCTCACGCCCGGTCAGAAATTATTCAGATTTTTGATATTTTTAGTCTCCGCCCTGGCCCTGACGGTAGTATTTGTCTTTTTATTATTTACTTTTTTTGATTCTCCGAAAGAGCTCATGCTGAAGCGCAATCTTGCCGAATATCAGCTTGAGTATAAGATCATGAACGACCGGCTCAACAAAATGCAGCGAGTGATGAAAGAGCTGGCCAACCGTGATGACAACATCTATCGTGTAATTTTTGAGGCGGAACCTATTCCGCTGTCAGTTCGTGAAGCCGGTATTGGAGGTGTGGACCGATATGCTAATTTGGAGGGCTACAGCGAATCGAAGCTGCTGGTTGAGACCGCAAAGAAGATGGACAAGCTTACCAGCGAAATGTATGTTCAGTCCAAATCGTTCGATCAGGTTTTTGCCATGGCCAAGAGCAAGGCAAAAATGCTGGCCAGCATTCCCGCCATCCAACCCATCAGAAACATTCAGCTCGACAGGATTTCTTCCTATTTTGGTTACCGGATCGACCCGTTTTACAAAGTCAAAAAGTTCCACGAAGGCATTGACTTTGCAGCGCCCGTGGGAACGCCGGTTCATGTCACCGGTAACGGGAAAGTGATCCTTGCCGGCCGGTCGCTGGGAGGTTATGGAAAAGAAGTGATGGTGGACCATGGATTTGGTTATGTTACACGCTATGCTCACCTCAGCGTTATAAAGGTCAAAAAAGGACAATGGGTGCAACGCGGTCAGGTCATTGGCCTGGTTGGGAACACTGGGAAATCCACCGGTCCTCATTTGCATTATGAAGTTCGTAAAGACGGCAGGCCCATCAACCCGATCAACTACTTCTTTAACGACCTGACGCCGCTTGAATATTCGAAGATGATCGAACTTTCCAAGATTCCTACGCAATCCATGGACTAAGTTTACGTCATGGCAGAGAAACTATACTACCGCATCGGGGAAGTCGCCCAAAAATTCAACGTTCAACCCACGCTGATCCGCTATTGGGAAAGAGAATTCAATTTCATCAAACCACATAAAAGTGATAAAGGAACGCGCATGTTCACCCGAAAGGACGTCGAGCGTTTCGAAATCATCTATCATTTGGTGAAAGAAAAAGGCATGACCATCCAGGGGACCAGGGACTATTTCAAGAAACATTACGACAGCAAATCACTGGAGCAGCTTGAGATCATCAACACCTTGAAAAAAACCAGAAATCTGCTTTCCGATGTCAAATCGGTACTGGAGGAATACCGGTCCGAAGATCAATAATACTTCCCTTTAGCCAGATAATTTCTGACATAGTCATTCACCCCTTTTTCCAGGCTGATAAACGCAGTATCATATCCTGCTTTCCGGAGTTTGTTCATATTAGCTTCCGTGAAATACTGGTATTTATCACGGATGTCGAGAGGAGTGTCAATAAATTCTATTTCCGGGTTTTGATCTTGGGCGGCAAAAGTAGCTTTCACCAGGTCGAGAAAAGTCCGGGCTTTTCCGGTTCCCAGATTATACAATCCCGATTCGGGTCTTCGATCCATCAAGAACAGAATGACATCGGCGACGTCTTTCACGTAGACGAAATCACGCAGCTGTTCTCCGTCTTTAAAATCCGGTTTGTGCGAACGGAAGAGTTTTACTTTTCCGGTTTCTTTGATCTGGTTAAAAGCATGTAAAATCACAGAAGCCATCCGCCCTTTATGGTATTCGTTGGGTCCGTAGACATTAAAAAATTTCAAACCGGCCCAAAACGGTGGTTGTACATCCTGATTCAAAGCCCATTTATCAAAATCATTTTTTGATATCCCGTAAGGGTTCAGAGGTTGGAGTTTCTTTACAATTTCATGATTGTCGTCATACCCGAACTCGCCGCCTCCATAAGTGGCCGCTGAAGATGCATAAATCAGCGGGATTTTGTATTCCGAACACCGGCGCCAGATCTGTTTGCTGTAATCCAGGTTCAGCACGTCGAAAATACGCTGGTCGAATTCCGTAGTATCAGTCCGGGCACCGAGGTGAATAACAAAATCAACCTTTCCGGGATTTTTGTCGAACCACGTGAAAAAATCTTCTCGCTGGACCCGCAGTTCCGCTTTCTTATGAATGAAGTTGTTCTCTTTTTCAATCCGCGAAAAATCATCGACAACGATCAGATTTCCCATTCCGGATTCATTCAGCTTCTGAACCAACACGCTACCAATGAAACCGGCAGTTCCCGTTACTACAATCATTATTTTCTTTTTTGCAAAAATAAAGAATTGACATTTACGGGAACCTTTTTCTCGTTAAAGCTCCACGAATATTTTCCAAACCGGGAATCATCCGCGAAAGTAAATTGTCTATTCGACAGGAATTAGGAAAGTACAAATACTTCTTGTCTTACTTTTCGGCGGCAAGTAATATTTCTTTAGTTTTGTCACTTATAAATAGAAACCCGAAAAATCAGTATGGTATATGGGTTCAGGGAAAGATTGAAATACACTAAATCGTGCAGGGAATGAGGAAATTTGCGATACTCCTTTTTTTGTTTTTTCTTCAAATAGCAGCTTTTGCGCAATTAAACATCCCCGGCGTTCCGGTGAGCAAAAAGTTTCACTTGAAAGAATGTGTTATTCCGGTTAATATTCCCGTTCAGAAGCTTCCCGTTCGGGCACAGGCGACAACAGCCAACCAGCCTCAACCGTTGGTGGCAGGTTACACAACAAGTCTTGGCGATTCTTTGCTGAGCAAGGGTTCCTGGCAACAGGCACCTTCCGGAGTCTATGTCTGGAGGCTCGCCCTTCAGCAGGACCAGGCCAATGCACTAAATCTATATTTCAAGGACTTTTATCTGAATTCCGGCGACAGACTTTACCTATACAACGCCGAGGGCTCCAAAATACTGGGCGCATTTTCGCGTCTGAACAACGGACCGTTTTTTGCCACCGGTTATCTGAAAGGAGACAAAATTATTTTGGAACTGGATTCACCTATTAAATACGGAACATTGCCGTTTAAGCTGGAGCTGCTGGGGAACATCAAGAGCACCAAGAACTTACAAACCAATGGTTTCGGAGGAGCCGGAAGCTGTGAGGTTCCTGTCAATTGCCCTGAGGGAGCCAAATACCAAAAGCAAAAAAGGGGAGTTGCCAGAATCCTGCTTCTTTCACAAGGCACTTTATACTGGTGCACCGGCTCATTGATCAATGATACGAAAAATGATGCCAAGCCCTATTTTTTGACTGCCAACCATTGTGGAGATGGAGCCAGTTCTTCTGACTATGATCAATGGCTTTTTTATTTTAATTTCGAATCACCGGATTGCAGCAGGCCGACCACTGAACCGGCCCATCAATCGCTCACCGGTGCACAATTACTTGCCTCTGCTTCCGGAATATATACCGGAGTCGCTCATGATGCAACAGTCGGCTCTGATTTTAAATTGTTATTATTGAAAGACTCTGTTCCTTTATCTTACAAGCCGTATTTTAATGGATGGGATGCCTCAGGAGCCATCAGTAACAGTGGCGTCGACATCCATCATCCCGAAGGGGATATCAAAATGATTTCGACTTATACACAACCTATTGTCTCTGTAAATTATTCCAGTACAACCACTAACCCCAATGGATTATACTGGAAAGTGACCTGGGCAGCCACCACTGATGGTCACGGTGTTACCGAAGGCGGCTCCTCTGGTTCTCCATTGTTCAACAGTCAGGGACTGATCATCGGCGCACTGACCGGCGGATCTTCCGAATGCGCTACTCCCAATGATCCTGATTACTTCGGCAGGTTCAGTAAATCGTGGGATGCCAACGGCAGCGATTCGACAGTGCAGTTAAAATACTGGCTCGATAAAAGCGGGACCGACGTGCTTGATATCCCCGGTTTCGATCCAGCCTCAGAACAGGCGATACCTTATTTCAGCTCGAATGTTCAGAATGTTCCGATCGGGGGAAATGTCCGGTTCTCAAATTTGTCCACAGGCCCCATCACTGCTTATCACTGGGTATTTGAAGGCGGCAACCCCTCTACTTCAAGCGATCGTAACCCGGCGCCCGTGTATTATCATAAGCCGGGATCCTATAAAGTAAGTCTAAGCGTCACCTATCCGACAGGACAGGATAGCCTGGTAAGGGATACCTACATCTCCGTGAAACCCGTCTTATACCCCAACCCGACAACGAACGGTGAATTCCACATTCTTTTGGGAAGTTACGATCAAACCAAAGTTTTTATTTCGATCTACAACATGATGGGGCAAAGACTTAATACATTCAGGCCTGAGTTTACCGAAGACGGAGTAACTGTCATTCTGCCACACAACCAGAACGGATTGTACATTATTCGCGTTAATAATAACGGCGTGACACATTCTTACAAGGTGATGAACTTTCATCAGTAATGAAAGCAACTTTCCGGATTCAGTTTGCAGGCAATTTTCAAATTCACCGGCAATGTCCCGGGATGAAAGGGACAAATGTGTAATTTTGCCCTCTTTTAAGGAAGTGGCTATGTCTAACAAATACCAACATCTCTTTTTTGATCTTGACAGGACTTTGTGGGATTTTGAAAAAAGTGCACATCAGGCTTTTCAGGAGATGTTTAAAATCCACCATTTGGCAGATCGGGGAATTGAGAACTGGAAAGAATTTCACGAAAGATACGAAGTTCATAACCACCGGTTGTGGGATTTGTACCGTGTCGGGGAAATTGAAAAAAGCATTTTGATGTGGAAGCGGTTCTCAGACACCCTGGAGGAATACGGAATTGACAATCCCGAACTCGCCCGAAAACTGGGAAACGACTATGTTAATATCAGCCCGAGGAAAGTAAATCTGTATCCGCACACCATGGAAATACTCAAATATCTCCATCCTAAATACGAGTTACACATCATCACCAACGGATTTCAGGAGGTGCAGAACATCAAGCTGGAAACCTCGGGCATGGATCAATATTTTAAAACGTTGATCACTTCTGAAAAAGCGGGCGTTAAAAAACCCGATCCCGCCATTTTTGAGTATGCGCTGCAAAAAACCGGAGCCACTGCCGACAATAGCCTGATGATCGGTGATGACTATGAAGTGGACATTATCGGGGCAGAGGGGATTGGCATGGACCAGGTATTTTTTGATCCGGAAAAGCAGTTTCCCAGAAACGGAAGCACGTATAAGATTTCCAGTCTCGCTGAATTAAAGGAATTCCTGTAAACTTATTTGGATTAGTATCAGGAGAAGTGAGCCAGCACGGTACGTTGTGCCCTTACTTTCTGGCCGATTTTCACATCCGGAACCGTACCTGCGGGCAAAAAGAAATCAACCCGAGAACCAAAACGGATGATGCCGAGTTCCTCGCCCTGTTCCACCTGATCACCGGGTTTCCCATAGTACACAATTCTCCGGGCCATGATCCCGGCCACCTGCCTGATAAGCACATCTTTTCCTTCTTCCTTTTCCAGGACTATAGAACTTCTTTCGTTCTTTTCGGAAGATTTCGGATGGCGTGCCAGCAGGTATTTCCCTTCATGATAGTTCGTATACTTGATGGTTCCTTCAAAAGGATACCAGTTAACATGAACGTCCATTCCCGACATAAATACGGAGATCTGAAGCCGTTTTTCCTTGAAATATTCCGGCTCGTAAATCTCTTCGATGGTCACAATTTCACCGTCCGCCGACGACAGGATATGGTCACCGGTATTCACATGACGGTCAGGAACACGGAAGAAGAAAAACGTCCAGGAGATTATGGACACAAAAAAAACAACAAGGACATATTTCAGATAGACAGGCAAAGGTAACCACAGTGCAATGGCCAGCAGCGCGGCATTAATAATAAATGACTGTGCGATAATGCGATGTCCTTCTTTATGGAACTTCATAGTTAAATCAAAAATAGATAAAAGAACACAAATGGAGTGGCGAAAAGAACTGCATCAAAACGGTCAAGAATACCGCCGTGGCCGGGTAAAATCTTACCCGAATCTTTCACTCCGGCGCTTCGTTTCAGCATCGACTCAGCCAAATCGCCTAAATTGGCTGATATTGAAATAATCAATCCGAGAACCAACCATTCCATCAGGTTCAGTTCTATGGTAATTTTACTGAATATCCAGGCAGCGAAAATGGTAAAAATTATCCCGCCGATCGCCCCCTCCCAGGTCTTTTTCGGAGACAGCTTCTCTGAAAGTTTGTGTTTTCCCATCGTCGATCCAATGAGATAAGCAAAGACATCATTAACCCACACCAGGATAAACAAAGCCAGCATAATCCATGGGAATGCAACATCCCCACTTTTCATCAGAAAAAAAGCATTCATCATCCCGAAAGGAACTGCTACGTAAATCACGCCCATGACAGAACCGGCAGCATGCCGCCAGGAATGCTCACGGACACGGAAGAGCTCGGCAGCGATCAAAACGAAAACACTCAAAATAATCAGGAGTACGTTGGAAGCATCGATGACAGACATTCCCGAAAGGGCCGTAAGTACGTAAACCGAGATCCCTACTAAATAGTAAATCAACGATCCACTGCCATAACCCGAAGGTTGAAAGAGTTTGTTGAATTCGAAAAGACCGATCAGCGCAACAACAGCCATTAATGTGAAAAAAGCCCAAGGCGACCAAATAATGGCCCCAAGAATCACAACAGCTAATGCGGCCCCTGTCAGGGTTCTCGTAAAAAATTCTTTCAATGAAGCGAAATTGATTAAAATGGACGCAAATTTAAACAATAAATAATTAAAATGAACTTTTTAGGAAATACCGCGTTTTTCCAATGTCATGGCAGGCATTATTCCTGATCATCAACCATAAACACAAAAAGCTCTCGAGGCCCGTGGGCACCCATCACCAGCGTTTTTTCGATGTCCGCCGTACGGCTGGGCCCCGTAATGACCGTAATTTGAGAAGGAAATTCATTTTGATATTTATTCCGCATCCCCGAAAAGGCATCCTTCAGGTCTTCAACGATTTGCGATGCGGCAGCAATGACGATATGCACTTCCGGAAAAACGAACATACGCCGTCCGGTATCCAGTCCGGAAGAGACCATGACACTGCCAAAACGGGCAATCATGTATTCACAACGTGTAATGCCGGCATAGAGCGTATTAAATGACGCTGGGTCATCATTGCACGGGATATCTCCCGCCCCCAGCAAGGAGCAAATCCGCTTATCGAAGGTATAATAGTTTTCCCAGCCTCTCTGTTTTAGCAGCACTTTGAGATTCTCCACCAGCATTTTCTCATTTTCACAGTACACAAAAGAACCGCCCATTTCGATAAGCTTGCGTGCGAAAACAATGGCTTTCTCGTCGGTTAACTTTTCAAATACTGAGGTGCTGAAGTTCACATCCTTGAACGGAATCTCTTGCTTGGTGAGCAAAGCATCCCTTACTCCTTTCAGGATTTTTTCTTTGGTTGTCGTCTCGTTCATAAGGCACTATTCTTGAGCAGTAACACCATTCTGATCAGGCTGAGCCGGTTCAATTCCCGTGTTTTCCTTTTTACTTTCTTCTGTTCCCTCCCCGGTGGCAGCATGCGTCTTCTCTTCAATTTCCAGATCCAACTGCATCTCAGTATTGTCTTCCGGGTTACTTTCATGGATCTCCTTTTTCTTCCCCCTGCCTTCCGTAAGATGTTTCTTAACGCTCAACGGCTCGTTTCCCCAAGGTCTGGGTCCAAATATCTCGACGAGGTCATCACTGTAGATCACCTCTTTTTCAAGCAATTTCTTTGCGAGCGCTTCCAGACCTTCCCGGTGATCGGTGAGCACCTTTTTGGCTCTTTCATAAGCAGACTCCACGATGTTACTGATTTCCTGATCGATGATCCGGTTTGTTTTTTCGCTGAAAGGCTTTCCGAACGAAAACTCCTGCTGTCCGCTGGAATCATAGTAACTCAGGTTTCCGATCTTTTTGCTCAAGCCATAATAAGCTACCATGGCATAAGCCTGTTTGGTTACTTTCTCCAGGTCGTTCAATGCGCCGGTTGACACTTCACCAAAAACGACTTCTTCGGCGGCACGGCCGCCCAATGCGGCACAAAGCTCATCGAACATCTGATCGTACGTTGTGATCTGTCTTTCTTCTGGCAAATACCAGGCTGCACCCAGGGATTTTCCCCGTGGGACAATGGTGACTTTGACCAAGGGGTTGGCATGTTCAAGCAGCCAGCTGACAGTGGCATGGCCGGCTTCGTGGTGTGCCACTACGTTCTTTTCTTTGGGTGAGATGATCTTATTCTTCTTTTCAAGTCCGCCGATGATACGGTCGATGGCGTCCATGAAATCCTGCCTTCCAATACTTTTATGCGCTTTACGGGCGGCTATCAGAGCAGCTTCATTACAAACATTGGCAATATCGGCACCCGAAAATCCAGGGGTCTGTCTTGCTAAAAAGTCTACATCCACACTTTTGCCCAGTTTCAGGGGACGCATGTGTACGCGGAAAATGTCTTTTCTTTCCGGAAGGTCGGGAAGCTCAACAAATATCTGCCGGTCGAAACGGCCTGCACGCAGCAACGCTTTATCCAGGATATCGGCACGGTTGGTGGCAGCAATAACGATGACACCGGAATTCGGCACGAAACCGTCCATCTCGGTCAGCAGTTGGTTCAGTGTATTTTCACGCTCATCGTTGGAGCCGGTCATGGGGTTCTTCCCCCGGGCACGGCCGATGGCATCTATTTCATCAATGAAAATAATACTCGGTGCTTTGTCTTTGGCTTGTTTGAATAAATCGCGAACGCGCGAGGCACCCACCCCGACAAACATCTCCACAAAGTCGGAACCTGAAAGTGAGAAAAAAGGCGCATGAGCTTCACCGGCAACGGATTTTGCCAGCAAAGTCTTTCCGGTCCCCGGAGGGCCCACGAGCAAAACACCTCTCGGAATCTTTCCTCCAAGATGGGTATATTTATCCGGATTCTTGAGGAAGTCCACCACTTCCATCACCTCCACCTTTGCTTCTTCCAATCCGGCAACATCTTTAAAAGTAACATGGATGCTGGTGTCTTTATCATAAATCTGAGCTTTGGATTTTCCGATGTTGAAGATCTGCCCTCCGGCTCCACCACTGCCTTTGCTCATCATCCGCATGATAAAATACCATACGCCGAAAAGCAGGGCGATCGGCAACACCCAGCTTAAAATATCGGCACCCCAGTTATGACGGGTTTCGCTTTCAACATAGACAGGGTTTGAATTTCCTTCTTGAGCATTTTGAACATCCTGAATAAAAATATCGGGGGATGCCACGTTATAATAATACTGCGGCTCTGTTTGCCCAAAGGTCGATGACTGCGGTAAGTCTTTGTATTTTGGGTCTTTTAACTTATCTGCTTTGATATAGATCTCGGCAACGTCTTTGTTCACCAGAACAATCTTCTGAACATCTTTATCCAGAAGCATTTGTTTCACATTTTTCCAATCGGTTTTTTTGGTCTGAGCCCCAAAATTCATGAACTGCAATCCCAAAAACACCAAAGCCAGGATCCCGTAAATCCAGTAAAAGCTGAACTTGGGCCTTTTCCCTTTGGGAAACTTGTCAAACGGACTCTTATTCGGCGTATTTTGATTTTTCTGATCTTCTGCCATTATGTCTTTACTAAAGATTCAAACTAATTTTCACTTTCATACTTTTGCATCTGTGCATCCGCCCAAAGAGATTCGATATCATAAAAGTTACGGGTCTCTTCCACAAAAACATGCACCACAACATCAGCATAATCTATCAAAAGCCATTCCGAATTTACATATCCTTCCCGATGATACGGAGGAATGTTGCAATTTAGTTTAACTTTTTCGATAATATTGTCAAAAATGGCCCTTGCCTGAGTCCTGGAACCACCATGGCAAACCACAAAATACCTGGCCACGGCGTCAGGAATGCTCTGAAAATCAAGGCTGATAATATTCTTCCCCTTCTTTTCCTGCATGGCCAGTACGATTTGTTTTAATATACTATCTGTATCGTCTTGAATAACCTTTCGGCCCATAGCTATGTTTTAACGTTACAAAAGTAGCTATTTTTAGTATTTATATGTCCCCGGGTCCTTCTATTTTGGATTCCGTGAGCCGGGGAGCAGCGTGAATTGCCGTCATACATTTATCTATTTTTAAGTTTTCATGCCATAATGACTGAAAACCGTATAACCCCGACTGCCTTTTGATGTCTCACAGGCAAGATTCTAAACAAATTTAATCCGACGCTGGATCATGCATCCTCATTTCATTTATCTTTACAGTACAATTTGAAGATTTTCCGGGAAAGCCTTTCTTATTTCTAAAACTTATTTGAAAATAATATCTGATGAGACCGGTTTGATCATCACGAACTTAGAGTGCTGATTGTGAAAATCATTAATAAAATGATGCGATTATGGAATTCGACTTTCAATATTATGAATCACTGCCTTCCACCAATTTGAAAGCTGTCAGGGAAATACAGGAAGGCACGGCCCGCCATGGCATGGTGATCTGGGCCGGAGATCAGACCCAGGGCAAGGGAAACGGCACCAACCAGTGGGAAAGCGAAAAAGATCGAAACCTCACCTTCAGTCTGTTGATAGAGCCTCATTTTCTGCATCCTGCAGAGCAATTCATCCTCACGCAACTGATTTCCATAGCACTTTATGAAACGCTTACCGGTCTCCTTTCACCGGAAAAGCTTTCCATAAAATGGCCCAATGATCTGTATTATGAACAGAAAAAAATTGCCGGGGTTCTGATCCAGAACTATGTCAAAGGCCAGCAGATCAATTTTTCCGTGATCGGTGTGGGACTAAATGTAAATCAAAAGGTGTTTCTTTCGGATGCCCCCAACCCTGCTTCACTGATACATTTTACAGGAAAAGAAAGTGATATTCCCACTTTGTTGAATCAGGTCCTGAAAAACTTTGAATCCCATTATGAAACACTTGATGATCCTCAAAAGAGAAATGAGCTCCACGAAAAATATTTAACGCATCTGTATCTGAAGGACCGGTGGACCAATTTCACGGATGTGTCGGGGACATTTTCAGGAAAGATCAAAGGCATCAACGACTACGGTCAGCTGATTATCGAGGACCGTGAAGGAAACCACAGAGCATTTGGATTCAAGGAAGTGAAACTGGAATCTTAAAGGTAATGCTCCCGCTAATGCATGAACAGAATTTCTGATATCATCAGCAAAGCCAGCCCGATATAAATCATACCGGCCACATTGTTTACCGTCTTTTCTGAAAATCCCATGGAGATTTTCGAGCCCAGTTTCCCCCCGATGAAAACAGCTACGATCAGCATGAGTGCCATTTTCCAGTCGATGGTGGTATGAACCAGGTGGCCGGCAAGGCCTGTCAATCCTGTGAATCCCACCATCAACGAGGATGTGGCCACCGCCACTTTCGATGGAATTCCAAACAACAAAATCATCGCTGCCACTTTGATGGCGCCCCCGGAAATTCCGAGAATGGAAGACAAATAACCGGCGCTGAAAGTCACAGCTACCATCAGGAAAAGCGGGATACTGTACGTCATCCCGTTGAAATGCCGCACCCAGTGACCGAACCCCTCTTTGATGGGTTTTTGTATTCCGTTTTCCCCGCCCTTCTTCACTAAAATAAAAACGGCGATCACCAGCAGCACCGTTGAAAACAAAATCTTCAGAAATGTCTCGTTAAAGTTCACCGAAGTGACCCCTCCGGCAAATGCCCCCAGCCCGGTAAAAAATTCCATAACGAGTGCCATCTTCCAGTCCACAAGACCGCCCCTGCGGAAACGCAATGAGGCCGAGATTCCCGTCACCACAATCAGAAACAGGCTCAGCGTAGAAGCTTCATTGAACGAATATCCTAAGAAAATGAGTGCCGGGACATAGAAAACCCCTCCTCCCAGCCCAACCAGACTCGCCAGACTGCTTATCACCACAAAGATCAAAAGGCTTATAATGATTTTCACTTATCCGGAATTTCTATCTCATCGGTCGTTGAACTGTGTTTGCTTTTTAGCACAATATCTATGGGCAACCTACATTTCGCAATTTTAAAATAAAAATCCTTTCTCCTTCAATCTTTACTTAATCCTTCACAAAAACTTAACATCAGGAATTATTGAAGCGCTGTTTTTTGAATCTATTACCAAAGACCTCCAGACTTCTAGATAAAAACCTTTTCCAGTTCACTGGTAATGGTGTTGGCCAGATTTTCCAACGGTTTTTTTGCAAACATGGCGAGCATGGGATTCAGGTCCGCATCTACATCCACGTAAGCCACTGTTTTCTGGTCATCCAGCGTGTCCGGTTCGAGATGTACCACAAGCGTAAAATTCACCGGTGATTTTCCGTTGGGAACCAACTCCAGCAAACTGGGAGATTCTTTTTTGGCAAATTTCAAGCTGAGATCGGCCAGTCCTTTTACAGTAAAAGAGCAGGTTTCTTTGTCGGATTTCCAGTTTACGATTTGCTCGGGCATCAGTTTTTCATAATTGTCAAAATCGCTTAAAAAAGCGAATACTTTCTGTGATACAGCCGCCAGCGTGGCTTTATTTCCTTCTATCTTCATGGATTGGTTTTTATCTATTTTATGAATGTTCTTCGCTCCATTTTTGCGGGTCGTTGCGCCATTCTTCCAGCGATTTGAGCTCTTTAGTCTGGATATAATTCTGCTCTTCCGCCACCTTGATCAAGTGCGGAAAATCAGAAAGTGTAATGAGTTTGCAGGAAGCTTTTTCAAAATTATCCCGTGCAACGGGCAGGTCATAACTGAAGATGGCCAGCATGCCTTTGACATCGGCACCTGCATTACGCAGGGCATCTACGGCGATCAGGCTACTTTTTCCAGTAGAGACCAGATCCTCGACCACCACCACATTCTGTCCCTCGTTCACCACTCCTTCGATCTGGTTGGTCATACCGTGTTCTTTCTTGGAAGAACGCACATAAGAAAATGGCAAACCCAGCTCCTGAGCTACGAGAACTCCCTGCGGGATCCCGGCGGTAGCCACACCGCTCACCATCTGAATATCTTCGAAATACTCATTGGCAGCAGCTACCAGTTGTTGGCGGATATACGTCCTGATAACAGGATAAGAAAGGGCTATTCGATTATCGCAATAAATGGGGGAATGCAAACCGGAAGCCCAGGTAAAGGGTTCTTTTATATTTAATTTGATGGCTTTTACTTCCAGTAAATGAAGCGCAACAAGTTTGGCAGTTTCTTCTGTGTATATCATTTGACAAAGGTAAAAAGTTTTAATAGTATGATTTCACTTTAGAAATATTTAATATGTAAAATTCTCTATTTTTGTAAAGAAACCGCAAAAATACATCCAACACATTATCAGAGTATTAAGAAAACCTCACTTTTGCAGAAATCAAGGTGATTTTGGGGCAGAAATCCCATTTAATAAATTATAAATCACTTTAACATAGATTAACAAGTTTGAAGAATAGGGACTTGTTATATTTGCATGACACAATTTAAAAGCAGTAAAAATGTTAGAAACGGATATTCGCGAACTAAACGAGAAAATTCAAAAAGAAAGGCAGTTCCTCGATTTGATCAAACTCGAGATGAACAAAGTCATCGTTGGACAGAACCACATGACAGAACGGTTGCTGATTGGCTTACTGGCCAACGGACATATTTTGCTGGAAGGGGTTCCTGGCCTGGCCAAAACGCTTTCCATCAACACACTATCAAAAATCGTTGATGCCAAATTCAGCAGAATCCAGTTCACGCCTGATTTACTTCCCGCCGACTTGCTGGGCACTTTGATATATAGTATCAAAAAGGAGCAATTTGAAGTGAAAAAGGGGCCGATTTTCGCCAACTTCATTCTGGCAGATGAGATCAACCGTTCCCCTGCCAAAGTACAGAGTGCTTTGCTCGAAGCCATGCAGGAACGTCAGGTTACCATCGGCGAAGAGACTTTTAAGCTGGAAGAGCCCTTTTTGGTCATGGCCACTCAGAATCCCATTGAGCAGGAAGGAACCTATCCATTGCCGGAAGCACAGGTCGACCGTTTTATGCTCAAGGTGATCATCAACTATCCCAAAAAGGAAGAAGAAAAACAGATTCTGCGCCAGAATATCACCAACACCTTTGCCAAGGCCAGTACCATCATCAAAACCGAAGATATCATTCACGCCAGAGAATTGGTTCGGCAGATCTATCTCGACGAAAAAATCGAAAACTACATTACAGACATCGTCTTTGCTTCACGGTATCCTGAAGATTTTCATCTGAACAAATATTCGGGACTGATCTCTTACGGGGCTTCCCCCAGGGCCAGTATTTATCTTGCGCTGGCAGCCAAGGCGCTGGCGTTTATCAAAGGAAGAGGGTATGTGATTCCTGAAGACATCCGTGCCGTGGCACATGATGTGTTGCGCCATAGAATCGGCCTCACCTACGAAGCCGAAGCCGAAAACATTACCAGCGAAGACATCATCAACGAAATTCTCAACACGGTAGAAGTTCCCTGATAGTTCAGAGTTCAGAGTTCAGAGTTTAGAGTCGGGTTCTGGGTTTAAATATTAAACTAAACATTCATTACAATGTCATCATTTAGTCGTTTTGAAGATTTAGAAGTCTGGCAAAAAGCAAGAACACTTGCCAGATTAGTCTATGACATTGTATCAAACTCAAGTTTTAATAATGACAACAGGTTGCGATCGCAGATGTTAGGATCTTCCGGATCAATAATGGATAATATAGCGGAAGGTCAGGGAAGAGGAGGAAACAAAGAATTTAAACAGTTTTTGTGGATTGCAAAAGGCTCATCTTCAGAATTGAGATCTCAGTTGTACCGGTCGTTTGACAGAAACTTTATTGATGAACTAACTTTTAATGATCTGACGGAAAAAGCAAATGAAATAGAAAAAATGATCATTGGGATGATTCGCTATTTGGAAAACACAGGAAAAAAAGGAATTAAGTACAAAAACTCATAACTAGATACTAAGAACTCAGAATGGAAGCACAGGACTTATTTAAAAAGGTCAGAAAAATAGAAATCAAAACCCGGGGATTGTCCAGGCAGATTTTCTCGGGCGAGTATCACAGCGTCTTCAAAGGCCGCGGCATGGCATTCAGCGAAGTGCGTGAATACCAGTACGGTGACGAAATCCGCCGCATCGACTGGAACGTTACGGCACGCTACAACCATCCTTTCGTCAAAGTCTTTGAAGAAGAACGCGAGCTGACCGTCATGCTTCTGATCGACGTTTCGGGTTCCAATAACTTTGGTACCCACGGACAGTTAAAACAGGAATTGATAGCAGAAATTGCCGCCGTGCTTTCGTTTTCAGCCATCCAGAATAACGATAAGGTAGGGGTCATATTTTTCTCTGACAAAATCGAGAAGTTCATTCCCCCTAAAAAAGGTTCCTCACATATCCTGCGGATCATCAGGGAACTCATCGATTTCAAAGCCGAAAACCGGGGCACGAATATTTCCGAAGCACTGCGTTTTCTCACGAATGCCATCAAAAAAAGAGCTACCGCGTTCCTGATCTCCGACTTTATGGGTGACGGTTTTGAAAAAGCTGTCCAGATCGCCAAACACAAACATGATCTGATCGCCATCCGCATTACAGACCAACGGGAAGTAACCTTGCCGGATATCGGCCTGGTTCGCGTAGTGGATGCAGAAACCGGTGAAAAGATCTGGATCAACACCGGGAATAAATCGGTAAGAAGAAGATACAACCATTGGGCACAGACAAAAACCCAGGAACTGGATATCATGTTTAACCGCTTGGGTGTTGATGTCGTCAAGATCAACACCGGTGAAGATTACGTAAAACCCTTGATCATGCTGTTTAAAAAACGGGAAGCCAGAAGTTGAAAATGAAGAGAATGAAATCCATACTGAAATTGTCCCTTGCCGGCCTGATCACCCTCCTTTTCATGACCGTGGCTCAGGCACAGATGACGTCCGTGACGGCGACGCTGGACACCAATGCCATCATGATCGGCGACCAGATCGGGCTTAATCTGAAAGCCAATGTCCCGCAAGGATTCCATTTGCAATGGCCGGAATTTAAAGACACCATTGCCCCTCATATCGAAATGATCAAAACCGGAAAAATCGACTCCGCCAACCACAATGGCTTTACACAATTTACCCGTCACATCACCATTACCTCTTTCGACTCGGGATATTTTACCGTTCCGCCGATTCACTTCAGTCTGATCCATAAAGGAACGGGCAAAGTGGACACGCTGAGCACCCAAATGTTGTACCTGCATGTGTACACACCCATGGTAGATACCGCCAAGGCTTTCAAAGAAATCAAAGGGATTCAAGAAGAACCTTATACTTTCGGTGAGATCATGCCCTGGGTTCTGCTTGTGCTGATTGGCATTGCGGCCATCATTTTCCTGACGTTGTTCATCCGCAACCGGAAGAAAAACAAACCCCTGTTTACCAAGAAGCCCAAACCCAAGTTGCCACCTTACGAACAGGCCATCAAGAAGCTTGAGGAACTGCGGCTGTCAAGGTTGTGGCAGTCCGGGAAGCTAAAAGATTACTATACCGATATCACGGATATCATGAAGGAATATTTTACCGACCGGTTTGATTTTGACGCATGGGAAATGACTTCGGATGAGATCCTGGAACGCTTGCAACAGGAAAAATTAAATGCACAGGCCATGGGTAAACTAAAAGAGGCCTTGGAGCTGTCTGATCTGGTGAAATTTGCCAAAGCCGTTCCTTCGCCCCTGGAAAACGAAACCACGCTGAATTACTGTGTTGATTTTGTAAACGAATCCAAGAATCCGCCTCAGATAGAATCGGAAGATCAGGAAAAAGATACGGAACCCGGTGAAGTTGAAGATCAGGAGGAAAAGAAGACGGGTGACGAAAATGTTGAAAATAAAGAAAAAAAGGGAGGAGAATAAATGTTTGGAATAGACACATGGCAAAACCCGGGGTTTCTTTATTTACTCCTGCTGATCCCGCTACTGGTAGTATGGTACTGGTTTCGTGAAAAAAACAGTACCGGGGAAGTCCGTTTTTCGGGATTGCAGTCCTTTAAAAACATTCCAAAAAATACCAAGGCACGCTTACGCCACCTTTTGTTTGTCCTCAGGCTGCTTGTCATCAGCTTGTTGATCATTGCGGTGGCCCGGCCGCAGTCGACGTCTTCCAAACAGAACATCAACATCGAAGGCATCGATATCGTGTTGGCGATGGACGTTTCGGGAAGTATGCTGTCGCGTGATTTTACGCCAGACCGGATCGGCGCTGCCAAAAATATCGCAGCTGATTTCATCCAACACCGTCCCAACGACCGGATCGGCCTGGTCATTTTCAGCGGAGTGGCATTCACTCAGGCACCTTTGACGCTGGATCACGGGATGCTGTTGCAACTGCTCAAGGAAGTACACAGCGGGATGGTGGAAGACGGAACCGCCATCGGTGACGGCCTGGCTACCGCCGTGGCCCGTTTGCAGGATTCAAAGGCCAAATCCAAAGTCATTATTCTGATGACCGACGGGGTGAACAACATGGGTTCCATCGACCCGCTTTCGGCTGCGGAAATGGCAAAACTGTATGGCATCCGGGTCTATACCATCGGGATCGGTACACAAGGCTATGCCCCATATCCGGTGCAAACGCCTTATGGCGTTCAGATGCAGCAGATGAAGGTGCAGATAGACGAAGCGCTGTTGCAGAAAATTGCACAGACGACAGGTGGAGAATATTTCAGGGCCACAGACACCCCATCTCTGAAGAAAATCTTTGGAGAGATTAACAAACTGGAGAAATCGAAGATCGAAGTAAAACAATTCCAGAAAAAGACGGAAAGGTTCTTCCCGTTTGCATTGCTGGCGCTGATACTCTTTGTTACGGAAGTAGGTTTAAGATTTTTGGTATTCAAAAAATTACCATAGAAAAGGAAAGCGAACATGATTCAATTCGAACATAAAGAATTCTTCTGGGCATTTTTGCTGATTGCTGTCTTTGTACTGCTGTTCATCTATTTTAACGGATGGAAGCGAAAGGCATGGAAAAAATTCGGAGATGGTGTTTTGACAAACCGGCTGGTGTTGCAAAAATCCAATGCCCGTTCTTTTGTAAAATTTCTCCTGCTGACACTGGCTTTGTTTTTCCTCGTTTCCGGTATCATCGATCCGAAAGTCGGCTCCCGTCTTGAAAAAGTTAAACGGAAAGGAATTGATCTTTATATCGCCATCGATGTTTCCAATTCCATGCTGGCACAGGACATCAAACCCGACAGGCTCGACCGCGCCAAAATGGCCATCTCCAATCTCATCAACGAACTGAATGGGGATCGCGTCGGACTGATCGTCTTTGCCGGGCAGGCATACAAACAGCTTCCACTGACAACGGATTATTCCGCAGCACAGTTGTTTTTATCTGCGGTAAGCACAAAAATCGTCCCGGTTCAGGGAACGGCTATCGGAGCTGCCATTAATCTGGCCTCAAGGTCTTTCGAAGATGACAAGCACAACAAAGCGATTATCGTTATTTCGGATGGCGAAAATCATACCGACAACCCCATCGATGCGGCAAAAGATGCCGCAGCAAAAGGGATCAGGGTGTTTACCATCGGCATGGGCTTGCCGGACGGAGCACCGATTCCCATTGCCGACAACAATGGTTCGGTGACTTATTTAAAAGACCGAAAAGGAAACGTGGTCGTGACAAAACTCAATCAGCAGATGCTGGAAGACATCGCAGCCGCCGGAAACGGAACCTTCACGCGTGCCAACAATGCCAGTGTCGGGCTTGATGCCATCCTGAAGAACATCAACAAAATACAAAAACAGAACATTGAAGAAAGGCAGTTTACGGATTATGTGCATCGGTTCCAGTATTTTCTGATCCCTGCCATCCTGTTTCTCATCCTGGAGTTGATCACGGTAGAGAGAAAACCGGAATGGGCCTCAAAATTTGATTTTTTTGGAAAATGAGAAAGCATAGTATTCTATATTGGATTATTTCTTTGGCTTTTGGGCTGACGGCCTTTCAGGCACATGCTCAGAACGATGTCCGGCCTTTGGTAAGGAAAGGGAATGATCTGTTCAAGAAGGGCAAATATTCAGATGCGGAAGTCGAATACAGGAAAGCATTGGAAAAAAATCCGAAATACGAAAAGGCGCAGTTTAATCTGGGAGATGCTATTTATCAGGAAAAGAACTTTAAAGAAGCGGATCCTTTGTTTGGCAACCTTATCAAGAATTCGAAAGACAATACCGTTAAGGCGAATTCATTTTATAACCTGGGTAACACCCTGATGTCGCAGAAAAATTACGAAGGCAGCATCCAGGCTTATATCAATTCACTAAAGCTAAATCCAGATGATTACAATGCCAAGTACAATCTTGAATACGCACGCAAAATGCTGAAGAAACAAAAGCAGAACAAAGACAAGAAGAATAACAAGAACAAGAAAAACCAGAATAAGAAGAATAAAAATAAAGATCAGAACAAGAAAAACGATAACAAGAACAAGGACAAAAATAAAGACAACAAGAATAATAAGAACCAGAATAACAAAAACCAAAACAATAAACAGAATCAGAATAACAAGAATCAGAACAATCAAGGCAACCCCAAGAATCAGCCGAACCAACCGCCGCAGATGTCGAAAGCAGATGCCCAGCGTATGTTGGACGCTTTAAGGAATAACGAAAAGAATACATTGAAGAACCTGGGGAAGAAGAAGGCGAAAGTGGTAAAAGCAGAACCCAACGGAATTGACTGGTAACTTTTCGGGAGAAAACATTTTTTGGGGGAAGACAATAAAATATCAAACCTGACGATTTAAAATTAATCCTATTTTTGAATAAAATAATGGTGCATCTATGAAAAAGACCGGGATTTATATCATGCTTCTCTTTTTATTTAGCTGGCATTTTGCATCAGCAGCTGGGGAAGTACACCTCATAGCCCGGGGACCTCATCAAGTTGTTGTGGGGCAGGAGTTTCAGATTATTTACGAGGTCAATGCCAACGGGGAAAATTTCACACCCCCGAATTTTAAAGGCTTGCAGGTGCTGTCGGGCCCCAATACATCCACCAGTTCCAGCATACAGTTCGTCAACGGACAAACCAGCCAGTCGTATAATGTTTCCTATTCGTACATTGTGGTGGCTGAAAACCCGGGAACCATTCACGTAGGGGCAGCCACCATTTCATATAACGGGAAAACATACACCTCCAACGAACTACAGATCAGTGTTGTAAAAGGAAGCGCCAAAACACAGGCCTCAAATTCAAACGCCGGATCCGGCAATATGTCAGGTTCGCAGGGAAGTCCGCAACAAACGACACAAAGCAACGGTACCTACAACAAAGATGATGTTTACATCAAAGCATCCGTAAATAATTCGCATCCTTACCTGGGACAACAGGTGGTAGTGACCTATAAAATTTACACACGCCTGCCTGTTTCCAATCTTGCCATCGACAAGGTAGCTTCATTCAAAGGACTTTGGTCACAGGATTTGTTGAGCAACAAAACAACACTTTCACAACAAAACGAAACCATTCACGGCAAGCAATATGTGGTCGCCGTCATCAGGAAGCTGGCCCTGATCCCGCAGCAGACCGGGGAGTTGAAAGTCGACCCGTTGCAACTGCAATGCAGTATACAGGTCAGGCTTCAAAACAAAAGTCCCAACGGCAATGATCCGTTTCAGAACTTTTTCAATGATCCGTTTTTCAATCAAAACGTAAGAAATATCAATACAACCCTCGCTTCGAATCCGGTTGTATTACATGTTAAGCCGCTCCCAGAAAAAGGCCAGCCCGCCAATTTCTCAGGTGCTGTCGGAGATTTCCGTCTGCAAACCAGCATCGACAAGCCGGAGTTAAGCACCAACGACGCACTCACACTGAAAGTGACCATCACCGGAAAAGGAAACCTGGAGCTTATTTCTGCCCCCAAGGTAAACTTCCCGGCAGACTTTGAAACATACGACCCGAAAGTGGTCCCGAATATCATCAAAACGAATGACGGCATATCGGGAAGCATGGAGTATGATTATATCGCCATTCCAAGAAATCCGGCCAACGTGGTTATCAAGCCCGTCACCTTTACCTATTTCAATCCTGCCGATAAAAAATATCATACGGAACATTCCGACACCATCAAGATCAAAGTGGTACAAGGAAAAGGCGGTGGCGGTGTGGTTTATAGCGGCAATGCACAGGAAGATATCAAGTTCCTCGGAAAAGATATTCATCACATCGAAAGCGGCCCGTACAATTTTATCAAAGCCAACGATTTCCTGTTTGGTTCGACCTTGTTCTACGTGATCCTGGGTGCAATTGTGCTCCTGCTATTCCTGGTCATCTTCTTGTGGAAGATGAATGAAAAACGGAGAGCCAACCTTTCATTACTAAAGAACAGGAAAGCCAACAAAGTGGCCAGAACAAGGCTCGAGAAAGCACAAAAGCTCAAAAAAGGCGGCGATGACAAAGCTTTCTATGATGAAATTGCCATTGCGCTGTGGGGTTACATTGCGGATAAATTTAACCTGAAGCAATCGGATCTGTCTATGGATTCCGTGAAAGAGAAACTGGAAGATAAGAAAGTTTCCGAAGACACCATCTCAGGATTTATTTCCACACTGAACAGCATCGAGTATGCAAGGTTCGCACCGGGAAATACAAAAGATAAAATGGAAAACATTTATTCCGAGGCTATGGATGCCATCATGCAGGCTGAGAAGTCGTTAAAATAATTTGATTGTAAGCAAGTTGTTGAGAAAATGAAAAAGTATTTAAAATATTGTTTCCTTCTGATTTTAGGCAGTCTGGCGCTGAACCTCTCTGCAACAAATCCGGATTCTTTGATGACAAAAGCAAATAATGCTTACGACCATCAGCAATACGATACTGCGCTGACAATCTACAACCAAATCCTCAAAGAAGGATACATCTCCCCAAAGTTGTATTACAATCTGGGAGACACCTATTTCCGGAAGAAAAACATTCCGGAAGCTATTCTTTATTACGAAAAAGCCAAAAAGCTCGATCCCAACAACGCGAACATCCAGTACAACCTGGGAATCGCCAACAGCATGATTGTGGATAAGATTGAGCCCGTACCGGTATTTTTCGTAAAAAGATGGTGGAATTATTTCTACAACCTGTTCAACGCCGATACCTGGACGATTCTGTTCATTGTGTCCTTTGCCATCCTGATTTTCTTCGCAGGTATCTTTGTGCTGGCACGTGAGCGACGCACCCGCAAGTGGTCGTTCTTTTTCGGATTTATCTTTCTGCTGATCAGCATCACCACGCTCGGACTGTCCTCGCAACGAACTTATTACACCCAAAATCATAAAGAAGCCATCATTTTCACACCGGCTGTAACCGTGAAAAGTTCGCCTTCACCCAGCTCGGTTGACTTGTTCGTACTTCATGCCGGAACCAAAGTCCAGATCAGAGACCATGTGGATGGCTGGATCAAGATCAAAATCCGGAACGGCAGCATCGGCTGGCTTCCGGAAGCTTCCTTGCGGGAGATCTGATGGGCTTCCCTCCAAATAATTGACTAAATTTAATGCCGTAATTCAACAGTCGGGAAGACATTTTCCGATCCAATGATTAGTACGGTATGAGGCTAAAAAGCAATTCCATATATCTTGTAATCCTTCTTGCGTTGTTCGGCCTTTTCAACTGGCAATGCTTCAAATCAACACGTCCGGGCATTCCCAAAGCAGTAAGGGAAACAATTTCCGTTTCCGGGATCAACAGCCCGGAACTCATGAAAGCCATCGTTCACTACAACGCCCCCGCCGATTCAAATCAGCTGAAAGCACTCTACTGGCTGCTTGGGAATATGGATGGCAATTACACCGTACAATACACGGTTGAAGATTCTTCAGGAAACCAATATCATTTCCCGCCATCAAAATACGGCAGTTACGCCGCGTTGGAAAATGCCTGGGATTCCGTTGAAAAAAAAGCGGGACCACTGGTCTTTCATGCCGACAGCTTCCGGATGGATCAAAAAAGGATCAAATCCGCCTTTCTCATCACCAACATCCATCAGGCTTTTAAAGTTTACCAGACTTTCCCTTGGGACAAATCTTATGATTTCAGCACATTCTGCCGGTGGATTCTCCCCTATCGCTGTGCCAACGAAACCGTGGAACCTTTCCGGGAACATTTCCTGAAAGAATATAATTCCCAGGTTAAAAACAGCGGTGACACAACGGTCCGGGGGGTGTCGCAACTTTTGAACAAACTGGTGAACCTGAAGATCGGTTACAAAGACCGTTACAACAAAGAAACCAATGTGCAGACTGTTGAAGCATTGGAAAAGTCAGGGTACGGAAACTTTTATGACATCAACATTTACAAAGTCAAAGTAATGCGCAGCTTCGGCATTGCTGCCAGTCTGGATTACACGCCATTTCTGGCAGACACCTCTTTCGGTTATGCCTGGACCACCGTTTTCCTGCCGGATCATTCCGAACTCCGGCTTGAATTTCCTTCCGGAGTCAAAAATCTTGACAAGCCTGGGCGGCTGGCAAAGGTTTACCGGCGCACCTTCGAAAAAGTCAGGAACAGCCTTTTCGCCAGGAAAAACATCAAGGAATCCACCCCGCCTTTTATGGGTGATTATTATTATCAGGATATAACCGATTCCCTGACCTCAAAAACCGTGAAAATTCATTGCCCCGTAAAAGCAGGCTACGCTTATCTTGCCGTTTTTAATGACGGTGGATGGCATCCTGTCAGCTGGGGAAATGCAAAAGATTCTGTTGTGATCTTCCATCGTATGGGCACGCACATAATCTATCTTCCGGTAAAACTCGATAAACGCAAACTTGTTCCCACAGGCGCTCCCTTTGTATTGGATGAAAAAGGAATTCAGCATCCGCTGATCCCCGACCGCCTGGCAACCCAAAATGTCTTTCTCTCCGGAATCAATCCGGATCAAAAAATAGACAGGGGCGCTATCTATACTTTATACGTCTGGGAGGGAAACTGGAAACGGCTGTTTTCCTTCTCGGGAACCGATCACGGCATCCGGGTCAGGCTGCCCCGTAACGGGCTTTTTCTGATGAAGAATAAAGACCTTCCGCACTTGGAAAGGATCTTTGTGGTAGGTTCGGACGGGAAGCAGATTTTTTATTGAG
>CAYWBO010000019.1:0-40394 GCA_964456625.1 uncultured Lentimicrobiaceae bacterium
GAAAAAGGGCCGAAAATTTCGGCCCTTTTTCTTTTACTAATATCGCTTGACGCTGGGATCAGATTATGTCATTGAAATATATCCACAAATTCTTTGCCTGCTCCATAGACTTTTGAGAAACAACTAGCGGTTAAACTCAAGACGTTCGCCTTTTGTATCTTCATAGAACTTACCCTTGTCAAACACCAGGTTCCCATTCACAAAAGTCTTCAGAACCTGAGAGTTAAATACAGTCCCTTCAAACGGCGACCAGCCGCATTTATAGAAAAGGTTGTCTTTCTGCACCGTCCAGGGTCTGTTAATGTCAACCAGAACGATATCTGCATAATAACCCTCGCGTATAAAACCCCGTTTCTTTACCCCGAAAAGAATGGCCGGATTATGACACATCTTTTCGATTACCTGTTCCATGGTTATTTTTCCCTGCCGTGCAAACTCCAGCATGATCACCAACGAATGTTGCACCAGCGGACCTCCTGCCGGTGCCTTAAAATAGGGCCTTTCTTTTTCCTCTAACGTATGGGGAGCGTGATCCGTGGCCACCACATCCAGCTTACCGTCCAGCAAAGCTGCAAACAGAGCCTCCTGATCCGATTTTGTTTTAATGGCCGGATTCCATTTGATAAAATTCCCTTTTTTCTCATAATCCTGATCGGAAAACCACAAATGATGGACACACACTTCAGCAGTAATTTTCTTTTCGGCCAACGGAATGCTATTATCAAAAAGTTCCATCTCCCTGGCTGTGGTAAGATGCAGCACATGCAATCGCGATCCGTATTTCTTTGCAAGACGAACCGCCTTGGATGAAGAAAGATAGCATGCCTCCTCCGTCCGGATCTGTGGATGCAGAACAGCCGTACCTTCCAGGCCAAACTTCTTGTAAAAAGTTTCGTTGTTTGTCCTGACGGTTTGCTCATCTTCGCAATGGGTTGCAATCAGCATATGAACTTTCGAAAAGATCTGCTCCAGTACCATCTCATCATCAACAAGCATATCGCCCGTAGAAGAGCCCATGAAGACTTTGAGTCCGCAAACCTTTGCGGGATCGGTTTTGAGAACCTCATCAAGGTTGTGATTCGAGGCTCCCATATAAAAAGAAAAGTTGGCAAGAGACTTTTCCTTTGCCAACAGGTATTTATCTTCTAAAAGTTCCTGCGTGAGCGCCGGCGGGTTGGTGTTGGGCATTTCCATAAAACTGGTGATACCTCCGGCCACAGCGGCCTTACTTTCCGTATAGATCTCCGCTTTATATTCCAGTCCGGGTTCCCTAAAATGAACCTGATCATCGATGACGCCAGGAAATAAATACAGCCCTTCGGCATTGATGAGCTTGTATCCTTCATCAGGCAGTCTTTTGCCCGGATTCTCATCAATTTTTTCAATGATCCGGTTATTCAGGTAAACATCGCCGACAAAAGATCTTCCTTCATTGACAATGGTTGCTCCTTTAATAACCCATTTTTCTGACATGTCTCTAGTTTTTTGATTTTCGAGGTTTGATTTTTCCCATCAAGCCTTTCTTTCGCAGGTTTATGACGCCTAAAATAGCTTCACGAAAGATGGTCTTGTTCATTTTTGACTCTCCCCGCGTACGATCGGTAAAGATGATGGGAACTTCAACGACATTGAAGCCCAGCTTTACCGCCGTGTATTTCATCTCAATCTGAAAGGCATACCCTACAAATTCCACATTATCGAGGTCGATGGTTTCCAGCACCTTTCGGGTCCAGCACATAAAACCAGCCGTGGTATCCCGGATATCAAGCCGGGTAACAAACCGGACATAAGCCGAAGCAAAATAGGACATCAGCACACGACCCATAGGCCAGTTCACCACATTCACACCGGTAATATAACGGGAGCCGATCACAGCATCCGCACCGGCTTGTTTTGCCGCTGCCTGAAGCCGTATCAGGTCGGCAGGATTGTGCGAAAAATCGGCGTCCATTTCGAAAACGTACTGATAGTCTCTTTCAAGTGCCCATTTAAAGCCCGCGATATAAGCTGTTCCCAATCCGTTTTTTCCCTGCCTTTCGAGAATATGTAGCTGATCGGGAAACTCCTTCATCAACTTCTTAACAATGTCTCCTGTGCCGTCAGGGCTGTTATCTTCAACTACCAACACATCAAAACGCTCTTCCAGGTCAAACACCGTGCGAAGAATGTTCTCTATATTCTCTTTCTCGTTGTAAGTGGGTATGATAACCAGTCCTTCGTTCATAAAATTACGTTTTTGCTAAATTACGAGAATTGCTTGTTTCTAAAATCAAATATTTCTTAAAAATATTCTGATTATCACCGCTTCCGGTACTTCTACTACCGGAATTTTTATTTATTTCAATCTGCATCGATACACTCCCTAGAACTTCTCCAGTTCTTTGGCCGGATCCCAGAAGTAATGTTCCACATTGATGATCTGGCCGTTTTCTACCGGAATCCCTTCACTCCTCAACAATTCTTCCATCGTATCAGGCCCTCCGAAATGCCTCTTCCCTGTGAGCAGCCCGGCCTGATTTACAACTCGATGCGCCGGAATGCTTAACTTGCTGTGTCTCGAACTATTCATCGCCCAGCCTACCATTCTGGCAGAGCCCTTACTTCCCAGATAGGCAGCGATGGCTCCGTAGGAAGAAACCTTTCCGTATGGTATTTGAAGAACGACCTGATAAACCCGTTCAAAAAAACCGTTATTCTTTTCCATCACCGGGTTTCTTTGCCGGAAAAAATTCCGGATTTAACTTAAATTTCAGATATCTAATTTTCGTCTGGTAGGAAAGCCATTTCTTCTCATAAAAAGTCTGAATCTCCGTGACTTCATTTTTCAGATCCGAGCCATAGATATCTTCATTTTCATACAAAAGAACATGGCCTCCTTCTGCAACCACTTCCCGGGTATAATCATACAGTAAAATCCCATCCGTTTTCAGATGAATGATCCCCTCAGTCTTGAGGAAATTACTGTACAACCTTAAAAATTGAGGAGAGGTCAGCCGCTTTTTCTCGCGGCCGGCCTTTACCTGTGGATCGGGAAATGTGATCCATATTTCATCTATTTCATTCTCAGCAAAAAAATATTCCGACAGATTGATGCGGGTGCGAATAAAAGCCACATTTTTCAGGCCCTCTTCCTGTGCTGTCTTCAAACCCCGCCACATCCGGGCGCCTTTGATATCGATACCAACAAAATTAATATCTGGAAATCTTCTGGCCAGCCCAATGGTATACTCTCCCTTTCCGCACGCCAGCTCCAGCACTATTTTATTGCTATTCCCAAAAAATTCATGCCATTTTCCTTTATAAGGAAAACCCTTGATTACGTCCTCGTATGAATATTGAAACAGATTATCAAAAGTGAGGTTTTCAGCAAAACGCTGGAGCTTATTCTTTCTTCCCAATACTCTGCAGTTTTATGTTAGTCCTCAAAGATCCAAGCCGACGGGTTTTCTTTTTGTCTGATAGTAAGCAATTGTTGTTCAGCCTTTTCTTTGTTTTTAAAATCGCCAAAAGCCACCCTGTGTAAACCATACTTCGTCACACCAGCTTCCACAGCCGGATAACCTTTTGACCTGAGTTCCTGTATTAGTTTTGTTGCGTTGTCCTCATTTTTAAAGGCTCCTGCAATAATGTAAATGTGTCTTCCGGCAGTAACCTGAACAGACTTTCCATTTGTTGAAGAAGAAATCGGAGTCGCAACTTCATTTTTGGTTGCAGGATTGTTATTAGAATGGGTTGTATTGTCAGAACCTGCCTTCATTTGGGTTGCAGGTGTGTTTTTCGGCGTATTGCTCTTGGCAACTTTCACTTCACCGGCGGCGGGCTGAGATACGGTCTTTTCCGCTGGTTTATTCACACTCTTACGGGCTTCCGGTAAGCTGTTGGAAGTTTTGGTAACCGATTTCCTTTCCGGGATGCCTTTGTTTCCCTTGAACAGATTCACGACCCAAAGTCCGGTTTTGCTCTTGCTCATTTTTGTAATGGGCACGTTGTTGATATTATCGACCAGATACGAATTCGGACCGGAATAAATCCAGGGAATCACAGAAGAATAATTGCTGTAATATTTGCTGACTTCCGTCTTGTGCATAAACCCCCAACCAATGAACATGACCAGGACCAGAATCGACATAACGGTCATCTGCGCTCTATATGGAGACCTTCTTTTACTGGCCACCAGCCTGGTTTTCACAACCTTTTTCTGCAGTTCTGAAACCGGAGCAGCATTCTTTCCGCCCTGAGGCTGAGGTTTCCTTTCCGGGACAGGCTGCGGCACCACTTTCTCTCTTAATTTCTCTTCAGGCGTCGCTTTATATATCGCCGGAGAAATGAAACCAGTCAAACCAAAAGCATCCGGATTATAGTTCGTGGAATTATCCTGCTCAAAAGCAATTTTCTGATTTGGATTCAGATACAAGTATCCAATCCGATGGAAATTAATTCTTTTGCCTTCCCTTAATGCACTATCGCAAAGCAAAACAAACCGGTCCACCTGCTCTTTGGCTTCTTTGTACTCAATGCCTTCTTCCCTGGCAATATAATTCACCAACAAGCCGTCGTTGGTCTTCAGATAAGCATTAAAAAGAATCTGCTTGAAAGGTGGCTTAAACAAATTAGAAGATGAATTAATCGTCGCTGATTTATCATTGGTAAGGAATCCTCCCAAGCCTGGAATAACCACACACTCATAGTTATACAACAAATCACCAACGTACTTCGCTATCTTCATTTGACCAAGTTTATGGATACTACAATGGCACTGCTAATTTACGGACACTTCCCTTTAATCGCAAGCATTGTTAATAAGTTTTGAAATGTCCTCCGGAGTATCGATACCAACTCCTTTATAATCGGTAATTCCAAGTCGGATCACCAGGTTATTTTCGAGCCACCGAAGCTGTTCAAGTTTTTCAGATTCCTCCAAGGGAGTCGGATCTAATTTATTGATTTTCTTTAAGATATCTGCCTTATAAGCATATATCCCAATGTGTTTATAAAATGCACCTTTTTGCAACCAGACTTCCTGCTCAATTCCCCGCAAAAAGGGAATGGCCTGACGGCTGAAATACAGTGCATTTCCATGGGGATCCATCACCACCTTTACCTCGTTGGGATTGAAAAGATCTTTTTTTGTCGTAATTTTTGATGCAAGGCTGGCTATTTCGGTCGTTTTATCCCCGAACAGGCTCACCAGCTCGTTGATTTGTTCAGGCTGGATGAACGGTTCGTCGCCCTGAATATTTACAACAACATCAAAATCCTTCCCTTCACGCTTTAAGGTTTCCATCACTTCCAAACAGCGCGAGGTGCCGTTATGATGGTTTTCGGATGTCATCATGACGTGGCCGCCAAAGGCTGTCACATGGTCGGCGATCCGTTTATCATCCGTGGCCACCACCAGTTCATCCACAGAACCGGCTTTGGAAGCCTGCTCATAAACCCTGGAGATCATGCTCTTACCCAGGATATCTGCCAGCGGCTTGCCGGGAAAACGGGTCGACTGGTACCGCGCTGGAATAATTCCGAGAACCTTCATGACATAGAAAGATTAAAACAATCCGTGAATTTCAGCATCCACCTTTTCAATGACAATACTGATGTCTTCCGGGTTTGTGAAATCCATACTATCCACATTGATAAACAATAGTTTGCCCAGTTTATAATTGCTGATCCAGGTTTCATACCTATCATTTAGCAACTTAAGATAGTCCAAACGGATGGATTCTTCGTACTCCCGGCCCCTTTTCTGGATTTGTTCCACCAAGGTAGGTACGGAAGCACGCAGGTAGATCAGCAAATCAGGAGGCTGAATAAATGAACTCATCAACTCGAACAGCGAAATATAATTCTCAAAATCCCGGGTTGACATCAGGTTCATACTGTGCAGGTTGGGGGCAAAAATGTAAGCATCTTCGTAAATGCTACGATCCTGGATTACGTTTTTCCCGCTTCTTCTGATTTCCACCACCTGCCGGAACCGGCTGTTTAAAAAATAGACCTGAAGATTAAAGGACCAACGCTGCATGTCTTCATAAAAACTTTGCAGGTAGGGATTGTTTTCGACATCTTCAAAAAGAGGTTTCCATCCGTAATGCTTGGACAAAACTCGAGTCAGGGTAGTTTTCCCCGAACCTATATTCCCTGCGATAGCTATATGCATCTCTTAGATATTTAAATTAAAATTATTTTCTGCCAAGTTGCTGTGTGTCAAAATATCATCCACGATCACTCTTTGATTCATCAGCCGGGGCACTTTATGCTGCCCGCCCAGTTTGTTGTTCCGCTTCAGCCAGCCGTAAAAACTGCCTTCTTCCAGAGCCTTGAGCAACGGAGGTTTCAAAACCAAATCGTGATATCTTTTTGCCTCATAATCCGAGTTCAGTTCTTTCAGAGAGGCATCGAAAACCTTTGCAAAATTTTCAAAATCAGCAGGCGCTGTGGCAAATTCTATCAGCCATTCATGCCGGATCCTGTCCTCCTGATATAGCGGTGCCGCCGTGTAATCACGCAACGTAGCGTCGGTTTTTGATGCCGCCATGGCGAGTGCTTTTTCCGCGTTATCCACCATCAGCTCTTCCCCTACAATGTTAATAAAATTCTTCGTTCTTCCGGTAACCTGGATACGATAAGGTTTTTTGGAAGTAAACTGGACGGTATCCCCGATCATATAACGCCAGAGACCCGAGTTAGTGGAAATAACCATGGCGTAATTGATAAAGAGTTCCACCTCGTCCAGTGTCATCGATTTGGGAAAGGGATTCCCAATGTCCTCTGTCTTAATAAATTCATAGTAAATACCGTAGTCGAGCATCAGCAACATATCCGATGCGCCGGGTCTGTCCTGAATAGCAAAGAAACCCTCGGACGCATTGTATGTTTCAAAATATTGCATCTCCTTTTTGGGAATCAACGACAAATACTGATCCCGGTAAGGCGTAAAACTCACGCCGCCGTGAAAAAACACCTCAAGGTCAGGCCAGACATCTGTAATGTATTTTTTGCCTGACAATTCCAGAATTCGGTTCAGCAAAACCAAGGTCCAGGAAGGAACACCAGAAATGCTTGTAACATTATGATTTATAGTTGCTTCAGCCATCAGCGTAAGTTTGCTTTCCCATTCATCCATCAACGCGATAGATTGGGACGGTGTTCTCAATATCTGCGCCCAATAGGGCATGTTGTGGATCAAAATAGCCGAAAGGTCACCTTCATAATAAGAACTGTTGGTCACCTCCTGTATATTCTGGCTCCCGCCCATGAGTAAACCCTTTCCCTGGAAAACTTCCGATTCCGGAAAATTATTCAGGTACAGCGTCAGCACATCCTTGCCGGCTTTGTAGTGGCATTCTTCCAAAGTAAACCTGCTGATGGGAATGAATTTGCTCTTGCTTCCTGAAGTTCCCGACGATTTGGCAAACCACTTCACCTCGCCCGGCCAGAGCAGGTTCTGCTCTCCGTTTTTCAATCTTTCGATGACAGGCATCAGGTCTTCATAAGTACTCACAGGAACCCTTTCGCGAAAAATTTCGGGATTTTTTATGGATTTATAATCATATTTCTGTCCCCATTCCGTTTCTTCTGCATAGGAGATCAAATGCGAAAACAAATCGCGCTGTACTTCATCCGGAAACGCTTTAAAATATTCAATCTGATGCATGCGCTTCCTAACAAGCCAGTTGAGAACGGAATTTATGATCGCCATGGATTATTTTTTGGACTTAAAAACGAAATTCAAATTTAATAAGTTTTTGCTAATATCTACCCGGAGAAATCCGACTTGAAACAAAAAGAACATAGTTTTTTAAAGGAAAAAAGTAAACACTTAATTTTGACCACGAAAAAGAATTCAGGAAACAGAAAAGAAATATACGAAATATAAAAAGTAATTAAAAATCAGGATATTACATTATGATCTTGTTTGCAAATGCCAAAATAAATCTGGGACTTCGCATCGTTGGAAAGAGGGATGACGGCTTTCACAACATCGAGACCATTTTTTATCCTGTTCCTTATTATGATTTGATGGAATTTCATCCCTCCGACCGGTTTGATCTGCACCTTTACGGGGAAAAAATTAGCGGTGCCGTTGAAGACAACCTGGTGTCAAAAGCCTTCCGTTTGATCCATGACAGATTCTGCGTTCCCGGCCTGGAAGTCCATCTGATGAAAAATATTCCTGAAGGTAGCGGACTGGGCGGAGGATCCTCTGACGCCGCTCATTTATTATCTGCCACCAATAGCTATTTTCAGCTGGGACAGAACAACGAACAACTGAAACAACTCGCCGGCAATCTGGGAAGCGATTGCCCTTTCTTTATTGATAACAAGCCGGCCTTTGCTTCGGGAAAAGGAGATGTTTTCGAAGAAATCGACCTTGATTTAAAAGGCTATTTTCTCGTACTTGCTTTCCCCGCTGTTCGCATCGAAACAAAAGCCGCTTATGCAATGTTTCAAAATCTCCCGAACCATCAGGACAACTTACGAGACGCGGTAGGCCGACCTCTGGAAAACTGGCAAAATGATTTGACCAACGACTTTGAAGAGGTCCTATTTCCCCAATATCCTGAACTGGCAGCATTAAAAAATGAATTAACAGAAATAGGTGCCGTCTATGCCTCGTTGACCGGCAGCGGTTCAACAGTTTACGGGATTTTCAAAAACAAACCCCAACTCAAAAAAGTAAAATCTGGAGTACGGTATCAGCTCTTCCGGTTATAATTTCCGGAAGTTTTGCCTTATTTTTTCTTCAGTTTTCTTCTCTCTTTTTCCTGCATATCCAGAAACTCATCGATGGCCATAGCCATAGAAGGAGAAGCCTGCGTCGGCGCCGGAATATCCAGCCGCAAACCGGCATCTTTAATAGCCTGATTGGTAGTCGGTCCAAAAGCGGCAATCAGTTGTTCACCCTGATCATAAGTGGGAAAGTTCTTGATCAATGAATCCACCCCTGCCGGACTGAAGAAAATCAACATATCATAGCCCATGATATCCACATCGGCCAAATTACTGGGAACCGTTCTGTAAATCACGCCCTGAGCATATTTTATCTTTTCTTTATCCAGCATGACAAACATCTGCTGATTGGGAATATCGGAAGTAGGCACAAGAAAATCTTCTTCGCTATGCTTCTTAATCAGTTCCAGCAAATCAGTAAAGGTCTGTTTTCCAAAGAATATTTTCCGCTTTCTGTATTGGACGTACTTTTGAAGATAATAAGCGATGGACTCGGAGTTGCAAAAATACTTGAACGAATCCGGAATTTCGTGACGGAGTTCCTTTGCAATCCTGAAAAAGTGGTCAACAGCATGACGGCTGGTCAAAATAACCGCCGTATGACCGTTAAAGGAGTTCTTATTCATCCTGAATTCCTGTGAAGAAATTCCTTCGATGGTAATGAATTTCCTAAACTCGATGTTCAAATTATATTTTTCGCTTAATTCTCCATAAGGAGACTTACTGATATCGGCAGGTTTCGGCTGCGATACAAGAATATTTTTTACCCTCAATGTCCCGTGTTTTTTAGTTGTAAAAATTAAAAAACCCTGCTACTACTGACTATTTGTACTTCTTACGCATACATCATACCCACTTTTATCAGTAGCATAATGGGTATTATTTCAAGCCCGCAAAGATACAAAATAATATGAAAGGGAGTGTAGTGGTTTAAGGAATAGCTATTTCTCAACAATAAAGTCCATTTAAACAGGACCGCCAGAACGATCGAAGTCCCAGCCAGATATAGTAAAAAGTCCAAACCTGTAAAAAAATAAATTATCAGGACAGGGGTTAAAATGATCCCTAAAATATAAACAAGGTAGGAGCCAGTTTTAGCATGCAATAACGCTTGCTTTGAAGTACCGAAAAGAAAACCCACAAAAAGAATCGTAAATTCATTAAACAGATAATAACCCAAAACAACCAGCCCGGCAATCAGGAAGAAATTAAAGATCGGAATGTTCTCCGTGTTGATCACATGAAATTTTTCATTGACTGCCAACAGCAACAAGCCCATCGCCACAAGAAAATTCACGAAGAGGAACATCGGAACCATAAACCCGGCTTTGGTACTACTTTCATTTTCCTGCCGTGACGTATTTCTTCCCAGCGCAGATACCAGTGTTTTCAGGTCCCTCGAGTAGTAAAATTTGATAATTGCAAAAAGTGCTATGAGTCCGAAAAGGATATAAAAAATCCAGAATTGACCGGGTCCGATAACAGCATGTCCGGACAGAAATGTACGCGGAGCCTCCAATAGCTCGCCGCCTGTGTGCAGAAAGCTGCCCTGAACCGCCGGATGGAGACTGTCAGGAGCCATCGTTTTTACAACGGATTCAGCCGTTGTATCCACACTAAAATTCTGATTGATAAGAAAAAGGTCAACCGTCACAAATCAAAAGGTTATAATTCTGATAATAAATTTATTACGACTCATTCCAAATTGTGTGAAAAAAATCACAACATCTTTACCCGCAACAAAATTAGTAATACTTTTGCAGTGCGAAAATTTTAATTAAAGATGTCAATGAACTTAATTGAGAAAATTCATGAAATGGCCCGACAGGCTGGAAAAACAATTGTATTGCCCGAGGGGACCGAAGAACGTAATTTGAGGGCCGCCGATTATGTTTTGGAACACAAACTAGCTTCGCTGATTTTGCTGGGAGACACCAGCGAGATACTCGACAAAAGCAAGGCATTGTGTTTAAAACATATTGAAAAGGCAACTTTAATTGACCCGAAAAGCCATGCTCAGAAAACATATTATGCCAACATGCTGGCAGAGATCCGCAAATCCAAAGGGATGACCTTTGAAGAGGCAGAGAAACTCGTTGAAGATCCTTTGTATCTTTCAACGTTACTGATCAAAGACGGCAAAGCCGATGGAGAAGTCAGCGGTGCGGAACACGCTACGGGAGACGTCCTGCGTCCCGCATTCCAGATCATCAAAACCCTTCCGGGAGTCAGCGCTGTTTCAGGCGCATTTATTATGATCCTGAAGGACAAGACTTATGGCGATGACGGCGTCCTCGTATTTGCAGACTGCGCCGTGAACCCGGATCCTTCGGTAAGAGAGCTGGCAGAGATTGCTGTTGAATCAGCTAAAACCGCTAAATTTATTGCAGGAATAGAACCCCGTGTGGCTATGTTAAGTTTCTCGACCAAAGGGAGTGCCAGGCATGAGAAGGTGGATAAAGTAGTGGAAGCCACAAAAATGGCAAAAGAAATGAATCCGAACCTGAAAATAGACGGCGAACTACAGGCCGATGCAGCCATTATCGAAGCTATCGGTCAGAAAAAAGCACCGGGTTCCGAAATCGCCGGAAAGGCCAATGTGTTGGTTTTCCCCAGTCTGGAATCTGGAAATATCGCCTACAAACTGGTTCAGAGAATGGCCGGTGCAGAAGCTGTAGGCCCTGTTTTACAGGGTCTGGCAGCACCTATCAACGACCTTTCACGGGGTTGCTCGGTGGAGGACATCATCAACATGATCGCCATCACGGCAAACCAGGCCAATGGTCTTTACAATGAATAGAATCAACACATAATAATTAACTAAAAATGAATCAATTAGCTCAGTTTGGATTGGGTAAAGCTATCAAACCGAAAGGCAGCTTTCAGACCGTGGGGATCATTGGATGTGGTTCTGTGGGTCAGGTCATTGCCCGGTTGGTAGCACAGTTTGGCATGGACGTGATCTTTCTGGATGTTTCGGAGGAAAGAAATCAGGAGATCATGAATGAAATCAAAGAGCAACTGGACGATGTCATCGCTCATTGGGGCATCACGCCATCCGAGAAAAAAGTCATCATCTCTCACATCTCCGGCACAACAAAGTTCGAAGATTTAAAGGATTGCGATATCGTTATCGAAACCATCAGCTCCAGACAAAAAGGAACGTTGCTTTCCCTGCGCCAGGAACTGTTTCAGAAGGTGGAATCCGTGGTCAGCGAAGAAGCCATCATTTCTTCCGACCTGTCCACCCTGATCATATCAGATCTTGCACGGGTTTTAAAACATCCCGAAAGGGCCATCGGCGTGCATTTTATTGAACCCATCGACAAAACCAATATTGTGGAGGTGGTGAAAGGCCGCGAAACGACCGAGGTTACTTATGAAAAAGTAGTACGTTTCGCGCGGATGCTGAACAAAAAAGCCATTCTCATCAACGAATCACCGGGAAATATCTCCACAAGAATTCTGATCCCTCTGATCAATGAGGCCTGCGAGATTCTTATGGAAGGAGTTGCTTCCATCGCCGACATCGACGAAACCATGAAAGAAACCACGGGTTACATCTACGGGCCTTTTGAACTGGCCGATAAAATAGGTTTGGATAAGATCCTGAAATACATGGACAATCTTTACCAGGAATACGGAGACAGGAAATACAAGGCGTCACCGATCATCAAACGTCTCGTCAGAGCCAATTATTTGGGCCGACAGACCAAGAAAGGTTTTTACAATTACGAAATTGAGGGACAGCCCATGAGTAATACGGTTTCCTGTACCATTATTAAATAAAGAAAATCAAGAGAGAAAATGAAGATCATTGTATTAAACTGCGGGAGTTCTTCCATAAAATACCAGTTGTTTGACATGCCTTCGAAAGAAGTGCTGTTTAAGGGAATTGTAGAAAAGATCGGTTTACGGGGCAGTTTCATTAAATTTCAGAAAGACGATGGGGAAGAGTTCAAACTGGAGGGTGACATTCTGGATCACGAACAGGGTATAGAATATTTGCTGGGGATCCTTTTGGATAAGCAATACGGTTGTCTTGAAAGTCTGGATGAGATACAGGCCGTAGGCCACCGTGTAGTGCACGGCGCCGAAGAATTCAGTGGCAGCGTTCTGATTGACGAAAAGGTCATCGATGCTCTGGAAGGCGCCACCGAGCTGGCCCCTTTGCATAACCCGCCCAACCTGAAAGGGATTTTTGCTATGCAAAATCTGCTGCCGGATATTCCCCAAGTGGGCGTTTTCGACACGGCTTTTCACCAAACCATGCCGGAACATAATTACCTCTATGGAATTCCCTATGTTCTTTACGAAAAATACAAAGTAAGACGTTATGGATTCCACGGGACCAGCCATAAATATGTTTCTACCCGGGCCTGTGAAATTCTGGGTGTGGAGCTTTCAAAACAAAAGATCATAAGTTGCCACCTGGGTAACGGGGCTTCCGTCACAGCCATCAAAGACGGAAAGTCTTACGATACTTCGATGGGCATGACCCCGACCGAAGGTCTGATCATGGGCACCCGAACCGGTGACATCGACCCGGGGGCTCTTTTGTTTATTGCTGACAAAGAAAAAACCAGCGTCAGTTATACCAGTACGCTGATCAACAAATTTTCAGGAATGTTGGGCGTTTCCGGGATTTCATCAGACATGAGAAACATTGAGGAAGCTGCAGCTCAAGGCAATCATCGTGCTGAAGTTGCTTTGAAAATGTTTGCTTACAAAGTAAAGAAGTACATTGGTTCTTATGCCGCAGCACTGGGTGGTGCCGACATCCTGATCTTTACAGGCGGCATCGGGGAAAACGACATCGAAACACGGAAAAAAGTACTTTCAAATATGGAATATATGGGCATAGAAATCGACCCGGAGAAAATTTCGATCCGCGGAAAAGAAGTGATCATTTCCACTCCGGCTTCCAAAGTCAAAGTTCTCATCGTTCCTACCGACGAAGAGCTGATCATTGCAGAAGACACTTATTCAATCACATCGAACTAACTAACCTAAATAAATTATCCTACATAAAAAAGCCTGCCGGAAATTCCGGCAGGCTTTTTTCGTTTTTGTTAACCCTTTTTACATCTCAGCCATCAGCTCATCTGTAAGTTCAAGGTTATGAAATACTTTCTGTACGTCATCGTCATCCTCAAAAAGCTCGACCGTTCTCATGATCTTCTGAGCCTCTTCCAGACCAAGGTTTTTTGTGTCGTTAGGAATGCGCTGTAGTGTAGCACTTTCCGGTTCTATCTCCAGCTCTTCCAGCTTTTTCATCATGGCTCCGAAATCTTCCATGGAAGTCGTGACATTGAAAAACCCCTCATCATCCAGTTCTATTTCTTCAGCCCCCGCGTCAATCAGTTCCATTTCCAGATCATCCTGATTGATATCGCCTTTCGGGATCACGAAAATGCCTTTTCTGTCGAACAAAAAGCTTAAAGAGCCGTTGGTGCTCAGGCTTCCGCCATATTTGTTGAAAATCGCCCTGACATTCGACACTGTTCTTTGCAGATTATCGGTGGTACATTCCAGGTACACGGCAATTCCGTGGGGAAGATACCCTTCGTAAGTGACTTCTGTAAAAGTAGTACCGTCTTTATCCGAGCCTTTACTGATCGCTCTTTCAATATTATCTTTGGGCATACTTTGCCCTTTTGCATTGGCAATAGCCATCCGAAGCCGCGGGTTTCCATCCGGATCGGGGCCACCTTCCTTAACAGCAACAGTAATTTCTTTAATTAACTTTGAAAAGTTCTTGGATCTTTTAGCGTCAAGGGCACCTTTCTTACGCTTGATTGTAGACCATTTATTATGTCCTGACATATAATTATTTTTTAGTTTTTCTCATGGGTTATGGGTTGCAAAATTAAAAAAAATCGATGAGATTTTTTGTGCTCATCGATTCAAGAATTTTTCAGAAAAAAGAACCTGAATAATTTCCAGATTCAGCAGATTATATCAGGACAAAGCTGAACAGCTACC
Source organism: uncultured Lentimicrobiaceae bacterium (assembly GCA_964456625.1). Lineage (GTDB taxonomy): Bacteria > Bacteroidota > Bacteroidia > Bacteroidales > F082 > Sulfidibacterium. Next base: position 14,716 of record CAYWBO010000019.1, read on the forward strand.
ATTTTAACAAGGTAATTCCGGCAGACCATTGTCTTAAGTCGGGACCCTTTCCTGCCTGAAACATCGGGGTGAGGGCATAAGTGGCATACAACGAAATGGATCTGTAACCGAAGCGGACCGTAGCATCGATTTTGAAAGGATTCAGTTCGAAGCTGTTTACATTTTTAACAATATTCCGGTTATCACGATCAGGAGTACGGTAGTTGTCAGGCAACATACCGGTTACCGGATCTTTAAGCGAATAGACTTTATTTGCTTCGGTGAAATAAATCTTCGTATGGCTTCTTAATCTGACATTGGCAATAACCCCAAAACCAAAAAAGAATCTTCTGTTTCTTTCTATATTTTTTGTCTGAAACTCCAGAATCAACGGAATATCAGCATAATAAACGGAAAGCTTTGACTTTTTCACCGATGCATTTACAATGTAATAACCAGCCAGTTCGTTTTGCGAAGCATCCAGATAAACCGGATTTGCAAATCGATAATCGTTAAAACTCAAACCGGCCCCGGTAATCAGGCCAATGGTTTTAGCCTTATTCAAAGCAAAATTCTGTTGATAAAAATTCAGATTTACGTTGAATGACTTTTCATACTGGAGCGAAAGATAATCGTAGGCCTGACTGAAATTGGCGTTGTAATTCTGATTCACATACCCGTTCATCCCAAAATCAATCCCCCCCCAATGTCCTTTAAAACGCTCGTATCTGTTTATTCTTCTCCATCTGATATCCCCACGCGGTGTGACAACCAATGCATGGTTGCCTACATTGATTTTTGTTGAATCACCATCCACCACTTCGAAGCGCATGGAGCCTATATTAATTCGAGTGGTGTCCTGAGGGAAATGAAATCTGTTGACCCTGTTTACATATTCATGCATACGGTTTGAGATATCTTTCACTTCAGGGCCGGAGTTCACATCACTCACCAATCTTACTTTGGCTACCCCGGACAAATTCTTATTCAGATATTTCGAAACATTTACTTTTGCTGTTGCAGCGCCGGAGGCTTTTACATATGCCGAATCCAGCTTTATTTTCACAGCTCTCAAATCGACGGCTCCGCTCAATTGTGCATTCAACGTTTGACAGGTTCCCATCAATGATACATTTGCAGCGCCTGAAGCTTCCAGATTGATGTTTCTGAATTCCGTATTCAGCCTTACCTGTGCAGCGCCGCTTGCTCTGATTAGGAACATATCCCCCGAAAGGGAATCGGCTGTCCTCAGCTGGCTGGCTCCTGACGCTCTTACCTCCGTTAAAGACGAGACCATCACATAAAACTTCATCTTTGTAGGGTTTATGTCTTTGTAGGAAAAGCTCAGAACACCGTTCCGTACATTATAATGAATATATTGCATCAGGTTGTCATCCGTTTCGATGACGAGGCTGTTCTGACCGTTGGCCGATTTTAAAATCGTGACATCATCGATGCCTTGCGCCGAAATCTTATCAAAAGCCGGTAAAGCCTGTGAAGATTTTATGACATGGCCACTGCCGTGTATTTTTGGAAAGACCTCATTGGCAAAAAGCGGTCCTGTACCAAAAATCGAAATCAGTGCCATCATCCAAATTAGTAAACTATTTTTTTTCATTGCAGTAGAATTTTGATTTCCTTTTTATTCTTGAAACGGCTATGGGGTTCGAAATGTTACAGGTCGAGTCTGAAAGTCTTCGTCCCGATCATTTTCCGAACACACTGAAAATTTATAATACTTATTAAAATCGTGTTCAGGTTAAAGAATATTAAATTTTCTTCACCCAAAAGCATTATTTTTGTTTCCTGAGAGGATCGCTATGGAACAAAGCAAAGCGGAGCAAGAAAGGCAGGATATCCTGCGCCGATACCGAAATCTTATTGAGGTATGGACAACCCGGAAGACCACCAAGGATCTCTGGGATGTCCGGAGGGCCTTCCGTATGGCTGCCGACGCCCACAAAGACATGCGCCGGAAGTCGGGCGAACCCTTCATCCTTCATCCATTGGCTGTTGCTACCATTGCCGCTGAAGAGATCGGACTGGGACGGACTTCCATCATCTCAGCTTTATTGCACGACACCGTTGAGGACACGGATGTCACACTGGAAGATGTGGAAAAAATGTTTGGCGAAAAGGTTTCCCGTATTATCGACGGGCTTACCAAAATAGACGAGATCTCTGACAATAATTCCACGGCACAGTCTGCCACCTTGAAAAAAGTCATCCTCACGCTTTCCGATGATGTTCGTGTGATCCTCGTAAAGCTTGCCGACCGGTTGCATAACATGCGCACCATGGATATTATGCCCCGCGAAAAGCAGCTCCGCATAGCTTCCGAAACACTGTTTATCTATGCACCATTGGCTTATAAGCTGGGGCTTTACTCCATGAAAAGCGAGTTGGAGGACCTTTCCTTTAAATACTCACAACCAGAGATATATCAGGAAATTACTCAGAAAATGGGCGATATACGTGAAGAAAGAAATCTCTTCCTGAAAGCTTTCGGCGTTCCCATTACCAATAATCTGAATGAAAAGGGCATTGATGCCGAACTCCTGGTAAACGAAAGAAAAGCCTATTCGGTTTGGAAAAAAATGCAACGCACCGAACTTCCGTTTGAGCAGATCTACAATTCCTACAGTCTGGATATCGTTGTAGACACCGAGGGTAAAGATGAAAGTTTGCAATGCTGGGCGGTATATTCTGCGGTTGCCGTACTTTACAAGCCCAACAACAAAAGGTTGCGCGACTGGATGAACACGCCGAAAGCCAACGGTTATGAAGCCATCCACACGACAGTGATGGGTCCTGGAGGCAGCTGGGTTGACGTTCATATCCGCAGCAAGCGGATGCAGGAGATTGCCCAAAAAGGATATGCCGCTTACCTGAAATACAAGACCAGGAAATCGGAAGTTGGCTCGTTGGAAGTCTGGCTTCAGAAAACAAAAGAATTGTTGGTGGAAAGCGACGGTGATGAGTCGATCAGCTTTATCAGCGATTTTAAACAGGAACTCTTTTCAGATGAGATTTATGTTTTTACGCCTGCCGGTGAAATGATCAACCTCCCAAAAGACGCTACCGTTTTGGATTTTGCCTATTCCATCCATACCGACCTGGGAAATCACGCCATCGGAGCCAACGTAAACCGGAGGCTGGTGTCCATAGACCACCCGCTGCGAAGCGGTGATCAGGTAGAAGTTATCACGTCCAAAATACAGGAACCCGTTGAAGACTGGTATCAAACTGTCGTAACGGCCCGGGCTAAGGCCAGAATAAAAGGCGCATTGAAAAACAAACGGAAAAGCTACCGGGAAAAAGGCGAAGAAAAACTCAGGGAAATTTTCCAGCAACTGAATCTGGAATTCCAGCCGGCGCTGGTCCAACAACTCATGAAAGACAACAAACTCCCGGGACAAATTGATTTTTACTATCAGGTAGCCACCGGAAAAATCGGTCCCGAAGAAATCCGAAAGACCTTACACATCAAAGAAGAAAGAACCGGCTGGTCAAAACTCAAAAACCTCTCCTTACCCTTCAGTTCAAAGACACCGAAAAAGGAAACCAAAAAAAAGAGCAAAAATCTCCCAGAAGTTGCCATCATCGAAAATCCCGAAGAGGCAGATTATTACATCTCTAAATGCTGCCACCCGGTGCCGGGTGATGATGTACTGGCGCTTCAGATCGACGATGGCCCCGTCCAGATTCACCGTACCGACTGCGATGAAGCCATCAAGCTGATGTCTGTTTACGGGCGTAACATCGTGAAAGGCAAATGGAAACAACAGGAGGGTATTACATACTTAGCAGGGCTCAAGATCACATCCAAAGACCGGCTTGGATTATTAAATGAAGTTACAGATCTTATTTTTTCAAAATACAAACTCAGCATAAATAACATCCACTTATCGTCGAATGAGGGGCTGGTCCAAATGGAGATCAAGCTTTTTGTGGACAATACCACGACGCTTAAAAAGTTGATTTCGGAACTAAATAAGTTTCAGGGGATCATCAAAGTGGACCGTACAACAAGAATTTAAGCATGCTGTTTTTCTACTTAAAAACGATTGCGAAATTTGCAGGTTTTTGAATCTGACTCAGCAGCAATTTGCTTTTTTACTATCTTTTAGTGGAAAACATTTTTAATTTTTATTTAAACTGCATAAATTTTATTTTGTACTTTTACAGCTGAAAATTTATCGCCAGGCATGAAACAAGAAATAAAAAAAGATACTTTCGAATCGGTAAAGAAAGTATTTACCGATTACCTAGAAAGCAGGGGGCATAGAAAAACGCCGGAGCGCTATACAATTCTCAAAGAAATCTACGCCACTGAAGGCCATTTTGATATTGAGACCCTTTATATCAGGATGAAAAACAACAAATACAGGGTTAGTCGCGCTACCTTATATAATACCATTGAACTTTTGCTGGATTGCAATTTGGTGACAAAACATCAGTTTGGCAATAACTGTGCACAATTTGAACGCTCTTTTAAATACAAACAGCATGACCATTTTGTCAGCATGGAAGATGGAACTATTTTGGAGTTTTGTGATCCGAGGATTCAGGAAATAAAAAAATCCATTGAAGAAATGCTCGGGGTTGAAGTTGCCTACCACTCGCTTACATTTTACGGGAAAGTAAAGCCTTCGAAAAGCAAGGAGAATATTTGATTTAAAGAAAATCAAATTTTTATAGCAAGTTACAAGGTTCTTTTTAACTTTGCCGGGAAATGATACGCCCTGTATTGTCGCAGGGCATTTTTAATGCACTATCATGAAAATAGACATTCTGTTGGGCCTTCAGTGGGGAGATGAAGGAAAAGGCAAAATTGTTGACGTACTTACCCCCGACTATGATGTTGTAGCCCGTTTTCAGGGGGGCCCCAATGCAGGTCATACCATCGAATTCGAAAATAAAAAATTCGTCCTGCACACCATACCCTCAGGAATTTTTAATCCCAAAAGCATAAATGTGATCGGCAACGGCGTCATCATCGATCCGTTTATCCTCGATAAGGAAATTGAAGATATCAAGCCGACAGGTATTGACATTAAAAAAAAAGTGCTTTTGTCAAGGAAAGCACATCTGATCCTGCCTACCCATCGATTGCTGGATGCCGTTTATGAAAAGGATAAAGGAGACCGTAAAATCGGCTCTACCTTAAAAGGAATCGGACCGGCATATACCGATAAGGTCTCACGCAACGGAATCCGAGTAGGTGACATCGACAGCCCGAATTTCGAAGAAAAATATCAGGAAGCGCGGCAACGGCATTTCAAGCTGGCTTCTATGTACGATCCGGAATTCCTTCAAACCAAAATCGAAGGGCTAGGATTTGAAGAATACGAGAGTATCTGGTTGAAAAAACTGAACCTGCTCTTAGAGTTTGAAAGGATCGACAGCGAATATTTTATCCATCAGGCGGTGAGCGAAAACAAAAAAGTTCTGGCCGAAGGCGCTCAGGGCACCATGCTCGACATCGACTTTGGCTCCTATCCGTTCGTAACCTCTTCCAACACCACCAGCGCCGGGGTTTGCAACGGCCTGGGTGTGGCCCCCGGCGCTGTGGGAAAGGTTTTTGGAATCTTCAAAGCTTACTGTACCCGCGTAGGAAGCGGCCCATTCCCTACCGAGCTCATGGATGCCACGGGAGAAGAATTGCGGCGCAAAGGACAGGAATTCGGCGCTACCACAGGCAGGCCCCGTCGATGCGGCTGGCTTGACCTTCCCGCACTGAAATATGCCATCATGATCAATGGCGTTACTGAGCTGAAAATGATGAAAGTGGACGTGCTTTCAGGTTTTAGGGAAATAAAAATTGCCACGCATTACAAAGTCAACGGCAAGCTGACAGATCAGGTTCCTTTTGATTGTATTGATGCAACCATCGAACCCGTTTACAAAACATTACCAGGTTGGGAAGAAAACCTGGAGCAGATTTACTCTTTCGATGAGTTACCGCAAAATCTGAAAGATTACATTCTCTTTATTGAAAAAGAAGTCGGTGTTCCGATCAACCTTGTCTCTGTCGGTCCTGACCGGAAGCAGACATTAATGAGATAATTAAAAGGATCAGGCAGTTCGTTGCTTGAAAACATCATGGCTCTGGAAATCGAAAAAAAGTTTTTGGTTGACGGTGATTTTAAAAGCGAAACCACCCAAAGCATTCGAATTGTCCAGGGTTATCTCTCCTCATCACCCGAAAGGACGGTCCGTGTAAGGATCTGGAACAACAAAGCTTTCCTGACCATCAAAGGCAAGCCCAACGAAACCGGCATGAGCCGTTATGAATGGGAAAAAGAAATCCCTCAGAAGGAAGCATTGGAACTTTTAAAACTTTGTGAGCCGGGAGTGATTAACAAAACCCGGTATATCATCCCTGCCAAAGAAAATCTTGCTTTCGAAGTGGACGAATTCCACGACGAAAACGAAGGTCTTCTGATGGCGGAAATAGAACTGCCGCAGGAAGATTTTCCGTTTGAAAAGCCGGGTTGGCTGGGAAAGGAAGTGACCAACGACATCCGGTATTACAATTCATATCTGGCCAAACATCCTTTCAGTACCTGGTAAAAGTCAGATGATGGTAAAGATCTCGCCGCTCAGATCCACTTTCATTTTTACAAACACCGGCAGATGATCGCTGTAGCCACCGAAATAACTCTTTGAAGAAGCCGTACGGTTGGGAACTGCAGGCCCTTTCTTGGGCTGATACAACATCCATTTCGCCTTGAAAATCTCTTCAGAATCGGAGTTTACTTTGATACCGTTATGACCCGCAACCATGGCGGTGGATACGATGATCTGATCAAACAAATCCCACCCTTTATAATACAGACTGCCTTCGCCATTGCTATAGGGAATGGCAGCCAGGTCAAACAACTGTTTTTTCTGGAAGGGCTCTTTGGGCGCGACCGCTCCCAGCGAAGTGGTGATGCTCGGGTCGGTGGGGTTGTCATTCAAATCACCCATGAGCAGAATGTTGGCATTCGGCTGCTGATTGAAAATGGAATCACAGATCAGCCTTTCCACCTGCCCGATATACCTTCGAAGCGGATCGGTACGATCCTGACTCCCGTATCTGGAAACCCAGTGATTTACAAAGACATGAATGGTATCATGACCATAAACCAGGGCTTTTGTATAAAGAATATCCCGTGTAGTAAAGTCTGCTTCCGACGGAAAATGCAACCGGATAAAACGCGTAAACAATGGCTTAAAGACCTTGGGATCGTACAACAGGGCAACGTCGATCCCTCTTTTATCAGGACTGTCCTGATGGATGATCTTGTAACCAGCATCCTTTAATTTTCCGGTATGGATCAAATCTTCCACCACCTGACGGTTTTCCACCTCGGCCAAACCAAAAATTGTCGGGAAATGTCCGGGTTCCATAGAAGACATCACCCGGGAAAGATGTTCCAGTTTCAAATCATATCTTTTGGTATTCCAGCTTACTTTGCTGGTAGGCAGATAATCATTGTCCCGGGTCATCGGGTTGTCAATGGTGTCGAATAAATTTTCAACATTGTAAAACGCAGCAGAAAAAGGTTTCAGCTCTGTATTGGTGCATGAAGTACCAATAAATACAATGAAAAGAAGACTTATTACAGGCAGCAGTAAATATTTTTTCATAATACAAGGTTATTTCAGTACAGGCTTAAAATGCAAATTTAAAGAATTCGTACGTGTTAACGATTAGAATAAAGGCATTTAATTTATGCTAATCGCATTCAAAAATTCTAAAATTAAGCCTGAAAGTGACCGGGGGGATGGACCGCTAGCATTCTTTAAAAAGAATCGTCGAAATTTTTTAACCGGTCGATGTTGCGGCGGTCCTTCTTTGAAGGGCGTCCCAGTCCCCGATCCCGGCGCTCGTAATTGACCTTACGTGCCATTTGCAATTTTTCAAGTTCTTCCGATGGGGTCAAATCTTCCATGAGATCCGGAACCAGCTTGGGTCCTACCCTGTTATTCCCGATCTGCTTGATGCGCACCGATTTACGGATACCACTTTGAACAATGTCGATCTCATCTCCTACCCTGACCTCCTTTGAAGGCTTTGCATTCACGCCCCCCATTTTGACTTTTCCACCCTTACAGGCTTCCGTGGCCTGCGAGCGCGTTTTAAACAGACGAACTGTCCAAAGCCATTTGTCGAGACGAATGCTTTCCATGTTTATTTTTCCCGGAAGAACAACTGCACCGGAACCCCGGTAAAATCAAAATTTTTCCTGAGCTGGTTTTCCAGAAATCGCTTGTAAGAGTCTTTTACCTCACTTGGATGATTGCAGAAAAACACAAACTGGGGGGTGACAGTTTTCAACTGCATTATATATTTTATCCGGATATAGCGGCCGCGGGAAACCATAGGATGCGGGTTCTGCTGCATAAGCGGCAGAAAAAGTTCATTGAGTTTAGAGGTCGAAATACGCTGACTTCGTTTCTGATAAACTTCGGCCGCAATGTCCAGAATTTTTAAAATTCTCTGCTTTTCGTTTACCGATACAAAAACAATGGGAACATCGTTAAAAGGAGCCAGACGATCACGAATTTTTAGCTCAAACTCCAAATGCGTGTTGCTGCCTTTTTCGATCAAATCCCACTTATTCACCACCACCACAATACCTTTTTTGTTCTTTTCAGCGAGGTGATAAATGTTGATGTCTTGTTTTTCGATGCCCTGGCCGGCATCCAACATCACAAGGCAGATATCCGAGTTTTCGATGGCACGGATGGTCCGCAACGTGGAATAAAACTCAATATTTTCGTATACCTTGCCTTTTTTCCGAAGTCCGGCCGTATCCACAAGCATGAATTCGTGGCCGAAACCTTTAAAAGGCGTGTAAATCGAATCACGGGTGGTACCAGCAACAGGGGTCACAATATTCCTTTCACCTCCCAGAAAAGTATTGATCAACGACGATTTTCCGACATTCGGGCGCCCGACCACGGCAATTTTTGGCAAATCCGGCAATGATTCTTCCTCGCTTTCTAAAATCTCAAATGATTTCACGACCTCATCCAGCAAATCACCGGTACCGGTTCCGGTGACAGCGGAAACCGGAAAGATCTCACCTAATCCAAGCGAATAAAATTCGCCCGTAAGGGATTCCAGATTAGGCGTATCTATTTTATTGGCGGCGAGAAAGATCTTTTTTCCGGAACGCCGTAGGATTTCCGCCACTTCTTCATCCAGCAGATTTACCCCGGCACGGGCATCTACCACAAAGACGATGACATCTGCTTCATCCACAGCAAACAGTACCTGTTTCCTGATTTCTTCTTCAAACACGTCGTCGGAACCTTGCACAAAACCTCCTGTATCGATTACAGAAAATTCAATGCCGTTCCAGTCACTCTTCCCGTAAATCCGGTCGCGTGTCACACCGCTCTGCGATTCCACGATGGCAGTTTTCGACTGTATTAAACGATTAAACAATGTGGATTTTCCCACATTCGGCCTTCCTACGATGGCTAAAATATTACTCATTAGTTTTCTTTTATCTGATTTATATGGAATCCGGGAAGCAATTAATGATCATATCCAAAGCGCTCCAACGTTTTATCGTTATTCCGCCAGTCCTTATTCACTTTGACCGTAAGCTGCAGGTATACTTTTTTTTCGAAAAATTCTTCGATAGCTACCCGGGCCATAGTTCCCGTTCTCTTGATCGCACTCCCGTTGTGTCCTAAAATAATGGCCTTCTGGGATTCCCGTTCCACAAAGATAACGGCAAAAATCTTTATCAGCTTTTCTGTCTCCTGAAAAAGTTCGATGGCGACTTCTACCGAGTAAGGTATTTCTTTCTTATAATTCAAAAATATCTTTTCCCGGATCATTTCGGAAACGAAAAACCGCTCGCTCCGGTCTGTCAGTTCATCTTTCGGGTAATACGCCTGACTTTCAGGAAGTCGTTCCAGTATACCATCAAACACTTTTTCAATATTAAAATGCTGCAAAGCTGAAACGGGCATCACCTCAGCTTTGGGAACCTTTTCTTCCCAATATCGGATCTGTTCTTCCACAACTTCCTGGCTGGAAAGATCAATCTTGTTGATTAGCACCAGAACCGGAACCGACGAAGAGGCCACTCCCTGCAAAATCTTTTCTTCAGAAAATTTAAGCCCCGGTTCGGTCATCAGCAGGATTATATCGGCATCGATCAAAGCGGTTTCGATGTAATTATTCATCCGGTCGTGCATTTTATAGGCAGGATCCCGAACAATTCCCGGAGTGTCTGAATAGACGATCTGAAAATCCTCACCATTTACAATACCCAGAATGCGGTGCCGTGTAGTCTGCGCTTTGGAAGTGATAATAGAGAGCTTTTCACCCACCAGGGCGTTCATCAATGTTGATTTCCCAACGTTCGGATAGCCAATAATATTGACAAATCCTGCTTTGTGCGGCATAATTTTTCTGAAAAATAATTTGTTTGGCAAAGAAACAAAATATATCTTTGCACTCCCAAATTAAAACAGGGTATAATAAGACGTTCATTGTAACAAAAATATATTGCGGGGTGGAGCAGTGGTAGCTCGGCGGGCTCATAACCCGTAGGTCGTAGGTTCGAATCCTGCCCCCGCTACTAAGAAGGGTTGACTCAAAAGGTCGACCCTTTTTCTTTTTCCGTAACTTAGGAACCACGAAAAAGGAAGAGTATGAAAGATTTGTTGTTAGCAATCGATATCGGAAATACGAACATCGTTTTTGGCGTGAATGAGAAAGGTGACTGGAGAAATCACTGGCGCATTCAAACCGATCATTTAAAAACAGCCGACGAATATGAAGTTATTTTCCGCTCGTTGCTGGATGGTGGAAAAATTGGCAACACAGAGATTACTCAGATAGTATTGAGCAGTGTGGTCCCGTCGCTGGTACGCCCGTTTTCTGAAATGCTAAAAGGCTTATTCCCTACAGCAGGACAAGTCATTGTCAATCCGGATGTCTACGATTACCTTCCGGTGCAGGTAACGAATCCCTATGAAATCGGTGCCGACCTTGTGGCCAATGCTGTGGCCGCTTTCCAGAAATACGGCAACCTAACCATGGTGATTGATTTTGGCACGGCACTAACTTTTACCACCATAGGTAAAAATGCCGAGATCAAAGGTGTCGCCATTGCTCCCGGGCTGAAGACGGCCGTGAGTGCCCTTGCCGGGAAGACAGCACAATTGCCCGAAATCCACCTGACACCACCCCCTTCGGTCCTGGGTGAGAATACCATACATGCCATCCAGTCGGGCATTGTCTTTGGTTTTACCGGTCTGATCGACTCCATCATCGAGAGGACCCAGGAAGAGTTGCAGGAAAAGTTGTCAGTTGTTGCCACGGGAGGGTTAAGTTCTGTCATTGCTCCGCTTACCAAAAACATCAAAACCATAGAGCCTTTGTTAACACTGGATGGGTTGTACCATATCAATGCTTCTGTAAACAAAAATCAGTGATTTTATCCAGATGAAAAAAAACCCACAACAGGGACGTAGTGGGTTTTTCTGGGCGGGAATTGGGCATTCTGCCCTATTAAAGGAAAAAGGATCGCTTGTGGATGACTGAAAAAAGGCGGTAATGATTGGAATCCATTTCATCAAAAAAATAAACCTTATCACCTTTTTCATAGATTTTAGCTGAAACTTCCGAAACATCCAATTTTTTTAAACCTGCAACTGCGATTTCTTCAACTGAGACTGTTTGGTCCAACTTCATCTCTTTCATCTTATTTGAGCTTTAATCTGTAACCATCTTTCATACAAATCGGGCAAAAAGAATCTTTCACGATAGAAACGTAACCACATCGCTCACACTTATAGTATCTGTGGGTCCTAACCTTCAGGCCTTTTTTGCCTCTTATTAAATCTGTTGGTTTCATAGTTGATGAGTATTACAACTGTTATGCCATAACCACAACTATCGACATGACTAATTACCAACATACTGACACAGTGAATTTTAAATCGTAAATAAAAAAGTCTCCGATCAAAAAAGTAATTTTAAGGGCATTGGTACCTGCCTTTTCTATTTACATAAATGGATAATTTCCGAAATCGGAAATATTTTTTATCCTTATATATGTAAGCCATGACCATCAAGAATAAATAGGGACGCCTCGAATATTCCGGCATTTTCCTGCAGGCCTTTGGGATGCCGGGATCAAAGATTTTTATTCAAAATAGAAAAAAGGAATTTTTTTCCAAAACACCTGTAAAAACAGGTTGTTTAAAGGATGAAACAAAATGAAATCCGGTTTGCCCGATAAAAAGCCCTTAATCTTTTCTCTCATTTTGCCCCTTTTTGTATCCAATAAATGCGCTATATTTACACATCAGGAAGCTATCGGTCTGAAAATCTGGATTTTTTTTAATTTTGCATAGTACGTCCTGTCTAAACGATTGAAATAATTAAGGTTAATCTTTAAAAATCATAAAATGGAACAAAATGAAATGTCGGCCTTGGGCATGATCGAGACCCGGGGTTTTGCAGCCATGGTGGAAGCTTCTGATGCTATGGTTAAAGCAGCTAAAGTAGAACTGGTAAGCTACGAAAAAACAGGGGGTGGTTATGTTACAGCCATTGTTCGTGGCGACGTAGCTTCAGTACGTGCCGCAGTAGATGCAGGACTGCGTGCTGCAGAAAAAGTGGGTGAAATCGTATCTTCACACATCATTCCCCGTCCTCATGCCAATGTTGACTCTGCACTTCCTTTAGGCAGAAATACCATAAAATAGCTTGAAATATGAACGAATCAGAATCACGAATTGATTTAAGAACCTATATATTCTTAGATTCTCTGCAACCGCAGATGGCGTCGTTTATCGCGACTGTTTCCCGGGGTTTTCTCCCGGTAAGCGGACAGGCCAGCTGTGTTATTGAAATTGCTCCCGGTATCGAAATCAACGCGTTAACGGACATCTCCATCAAATCGACCAATGTCCTGCCGGGGATGCAAATTGTTGAACGCGCCTATGGGATGCTTGAGATCCACTCCGACAGCCAAGGCGATACACGCCAGGCAGGAGAAGCCGTTTTGAGCCATATCGGCCGTGCCGAAGCCGATCGTATGAAACCGCGCATCCTGACCAGCCAGCTGATCAAAAATGTAGATGATCATCATGCACAGATGATAAACAGAACCCGTCACGGGAATATGTTACTGAAAGGAGAAACCCTTTACGTACTGGAGATCGAACCGGCTGGCTATGCTTATTACGCAGCCAACGAAGCGGAAAAAGCAGCTCATATCAAACTCATCGAAGTGATGGGCTTTGGAAAATTTGGCCGTGTTTATATTGGTGGTCCGGAAGCAGAAGTGCTCGAATGCAAGACCATCGTCGAAAAGCGCCTGTCCGAAATAAAAGGCCGTGAAAATTATTAATCATAAAAAATAGGAGATCACATTATGTCTGAATTTAATATAGATGCCCTGGGAATGATTGAAACCCGTGGTTTTGCTGCCATGGTAGAAGCTTCCGATGCCATGGTAAAAGCTGCCAAGGTAGAACTGGTAGGATATGAAAAAACCGGTGGCGGATATGTAACTGCCATTGTTCGTGGCGATGTAGCCTCAGTCAGAGCCGCAGTTGATGCCGGACTTCGTGCCGCAGAAAAAGTGGGCGAAATTGTTTCCAGTCACATCATTCCGCGTCCTCATGTCAATGTCGACACTGCTTTACCCTTAGGTCGCAAAAACCAAAAGTAAAAACCATGATTTTAGCCAGAGTAAAAGGAACCGTTGTTTCAAGTCAGAAAACGCCGGAAATGGGCGGGATTAAACTTTTGCTACTCGAAAAAGTCAATCCTGAAACCCTGGAGGGCAAAAATGATTTTGTCGTTGCCATGGACAGCGTAGGCGCAGGCACTGACGAAATTGTACTCTACGTCTCCGGCAGTGGTGCCCGCATGGCTGAAAACACCAAAGGTTTGCCTACTGATGCGACAGTAACGGCTATTGTCGACGTGATCGAAAAAAAAGGAGTTATTACCTACCAGAAAAATGAATAACTTATGACCTTAGGTATCGTTGAAGGCACGGTAACAAGCGATCAGAACAGCTTTGATATCCCAGGAGGAAGATATTTACTGGTCAACAAATGCGATCAGAGCGGAGAACTTAAAAACGATTTTCTCGTAGCGCTTGATCTGGTCAGTGCCGGAAAAGATGAAATGGTGATGATTGCCGAAAGCACTTCCGCCCGCGAAACTCCGACAACGCAAAATAAAGCGGTTGACGCCATCATTGTCGGAATTATTGATAAAATTGATGAAGACGATATAGTGGTCTATAAGAAATAATGGAAAAGGAAAACATCATTGTACTGGGAGCTTTGGAGTTCAACAGCATCGTAATCGGAATTGAGGCATTGGACCAGATGGTTAAAGTGGCCCAGATCCAGATTATCGACGCACGGACCATCAGCTCGGGAAAATACCTGATCATCTTCAGCGGAGATGTGGCTTCAGTGGAATACGCATACAAGGCCGGTTTCGAGACCGGAAAGAATTTTATTGTGGACAAGCTTTTCCTTCCCCAGGTTCATCCGGATGTGATCCCTGCCATAGGAAACACCATCAACACAGGAGAATGGAATACCATCGGCATGATCGAAACCCTGTCGATCGTTTCGGGCATTGAAGCGGCCGACAGTGCCGCCAAAGAAGGAGGTGTAAAAATTATAGAAATCCGTCTGGCAGATGGTTACGGCGGTAAATCTTATGTGAAAATGATTGGCAGTCTGGATGCAGTTCAGGCAGCAGTAAAAGCCGGAACTGCCAAAGCCAGACAGAAAAACCTGTTGGGTATGGACACCATTATCCCGCAACCGGACAAGGAAATCAGACCTTTCTTCATGTAAAATAGAATGACCCATGGATAACTTAGAAGAAAACATACGGGAATTAGTTCGTGAGGCTTTACGAGACCTCAATTTAACGAGCAGCGTTGATCCTCAGTCTGACAAAATGGGAATTTTTCCCACCATCGATCAGGCTGTTGATGCTGCCGAAGTCGCTTTTCACGAACTGGGAAACTTATCTCTGGATGTTCGTCGAGATGTCATTGCCAACATCCGCAAAGCAACCAAAGAAAATGTGGTCATGCTTTCTAAAATGGCCCATGAAGAAACCGGAATGGGACGTTGGGAAGACAAAGTCATAAAAAATGGACTGGCGATCAACAAGACGCCCGGTGTAGAAGACGTAACGCCGGAAGCTTTTTCCGACGAACACGGACTCACACTGGTGGAACGGGCACCTCACGGTGTGGTCGGTTCCATCTCACCCAGCACCAATCCGACGGCTACGATTATCAGCAATTGCATCGGTATGATCGCTGCCGGAAATTCGGTGGTCTTCAACACGCATCCATCCGCAAAAAAGGTCTCTGCTTTACTGATTAGCATCCTGGATAAAGCCATCGTAGAAGCCGGCGGCCCGAAAAACCTGATCACCACCATCGAGAATCCTACCATCGAATCCGCCCAGGAAATGATGAACCATCCCAAGATCGCACTGCTGGTGGTAACCGGTGGCCCGGCAGTAGTGAAAGTGGCCATGAGCACGCCTAAGAAAACCATCGCCGCAGGACCCGGGAACCCCCCCTGCGTCGTGGACGAAACAGCCGATATTGTTAAGGCAGGAAAAGACATCGTGGCAGGTGCCAGCTTCGACAACAACATCATCTGTATCTGCGAAAAAGAGACTATTGTTGTCGACTCGGTAGCGGATGCACTGAAAGCTGAAATGCAGAAAAACGGCGCCTATCTGCTGTCGCCGGAGCAGGTGCGGCAGGTGACAGAACTTGTCATCACCGACCCCGGACGACCCGGGCATGAAGGATCTCCCAACAAGAAATTTGTAGGTAAAAATGCTTCTTTTATTGCTACAGCCATGGGATTAAACGTTCCCGAATCCACCAGGCTTTTGCTTTGCGAAGTGGATGTAAACCACCCGCTGGTCTGGACTGAACAGCTGATGCCGGTGATGCCGCTGGTCAGGGTTCCGAATGTAGATGATGCTATCGATCTGGCCGTGCGTTGCGAACACGGCTTCCGCCACACCGCCACGATGCATTCTCTGAATATTGCCAAACTCAGCAAAATGGCCAAAGCCATGAATTGTTCGCTGTTTGTCAAAAACGGCCCGAGTTATGCAGGTCTGGGAAAAGGCGGTGCGGGATTTACGTCATTTACCATCGCAAGTCCCACAGGTGAAGGTCTGACAAGGGCCAAAACTTTTACTCGCGAAAGACGCTGTACATTGGTTGATTATTTCAGAATTATTTAAGATCATGAAATTTGGTAAAGTAATCGGCAGAGTAGTCAGCACCCAAAAGGTGGAATCCTTAGAAGGGCTAAGATTTCTTTTGGTACAACCCATGAATGAAAAGCTGGAACCATCCGGAAATGCCATTGTGGCAGTCGACACACTGCAGGTTTCGATCGGTGAGATCATTTATTTCGAAACCAGCAAGGAAGCCAGCCGGGTGATTGAACATACCATGAATCCCTGTGATGCCGCCATCATGGGAATTGTCGACGATATAGAAATAACAGAACGCAAATGAGATTAGGAAAAGTCATTGGAGCGGTGGTTTCCACCATCATGGCTCAGGGTTATGATGCGAAGAAAATCCTGATCGTTCAGCCTGTAGAGCCAGACGGAACTGAAAAAGGAACCGCTTTTCTGGCCATTGACATGGTACAGGCAGGCGTTGGAGACACGGTCCTGACTATCGAAGAAGGAAACTCTGCGCGACAGGTAATCCAAGATAAAGAGATATATACCGTAAAAACCGTGGTGACAGCCATCGTGGATGAAATATCGGTGATATGATATGGGAAAAAAGAGTTACAGAAGAAAAAAATCTTCACATTTAAAACTGCATAACAGGAGAGATTTCATAAGTACGGATAAGAATATGACCATGGAACAAGAAGGAATGAAAGATCACGTAAAGCGGGTTTCCTTAGGGGCTGATCACGGAGCATTTGAGACAAAAGAAGCGCTCAAAAGGTACCTGGAAACCTTGGGATATATTGTTTTTGATGTGGGAACAGACAACGGAACGGACAAAGTCGATTATCCGGATTTTGCATTGAAAGTTGCCAAAAAAGTTGTCACCGGAGAATGCGATCGTGGCATAATGCTTGATGCAGCAGGTATCGGTTCTGCCATGGCTTGCAACAAGGTGAAAGGCATTCGTGCCGCTTTGTGCTGGAGCCCCGCCACCATCGTGAACAGCCGGGCGCACAACAACGCCAATGTACTGACATTGGGCGCTTTGCAACATCCGGTATCCGAAATTACCACTATGGTAAAATTGTGGCTTGAAACGCGTTTTGAAGGCGGAAGACACTGGCCGAGAATTAATAAAATTATGTCTATAGAAAGAACGTAAGTAAAAATGGATGAGAACGAATTGATTGAAAGGATCACAAAAGAGGTCCTCGCGAAACTCGAGAAAATGAATATTGAAGGCGCCGGAAAGAGCGGCAAGGCTGAAGGAGAAACTTCCTCTCATCATATAACTCCACAAGAGCTGGCCGGATATATTGACCATACCTTGCTGAAACCCGGTGCCACCCAAGAACAATTTGAGCAACTGTGTGAAGAAGCATTGCATTATAAGTTTAAATCTGTGTGTGTTAACTCTTCATGGGTTTCTTTCGCAGCTAAAAAACTCAGGGGGACGCCTGTAAAAGTCTGTTCCGTGATTGGATTTCCGCTGGGCGAAATGGCCACACGAAGCAAAGCTTTTGAAGCCCGCAATGCCATTGCCAACGGAGCACACGAGCTCGATATGGTGATGAATATCGGCGCTTTGAAATCAAGAAATCTACGATTGGTGGAAGAAGATATTCGTGCCATCAAAAGAGCCTGCCGCAGCAACACAACTTTAAAAGTCATTATTGAAACTTCTTTGCTGTCAGAAGAAGAAAAAGTACTGGCCTGCGAGATCTCCAAAAAGGCAGGTGCAGACTTTGTGAAAACCAGTACCGGATTTACAGGAGACGGTGCTACCGTGGAAGATGTGGCACTGATGCGCCGTGTGGTAGGGCCCGATATGGGGGTGAAAGCCAGTGGTGGTATTCGTGATTTTAAAACCGCTGTGGCCATGATCAACGCAGGGGCCAACAGAATTGGTGCCGGGGGAAGTGTTGCCATTATGAAAGGTGTTCCCGGCAATGAAAATTACTAACAGAACATCTCAAAAGAATTTTATATAAAAGAGGAGCGCTCTTGGAGTGCTCCTCTTTTATTTTTTCCATATCCTGCCACCGTCAAAACACAGGCTTAAAATTGTAAGGAAGTACGCTATCGCCCGAATAGATCCAATGCTGTTTAAACTGCAACCTTAAAATACCGGTAGAATCAAGCCGATGAATTTGTCTTGCATTTTCATCCTTATAAAGCATGTTTTCGTCTATCGAGAATTGCGACAACACTTTGTCATAAATGTCAGCCATCGGTTTCCCCAGTGAAATATAATAACTCATGCTTTGTTTGACCTGTTCAGCGGTAACCCCGTAATGTTTGAATACAACGGTATAGTATTCCTGTTCCGCACTCGGATTGTGGACACCATGCGTGCGGTTGTAACTCATAATTCCCTGAATAAGATCCATGTCTCTCAGGATATTGACAAGCTGGTTTTCCGGAATTAAATTAGCTGGTTTTATAACTTTTAACTTATTAGCTTTATAACATCCCGATAATAACAAAGCCATTAAAAAAAGAAAGAAGAAGTTTTTTTTCATTCGACTAGTTCCCTACTTCCGATAAATACTTGATACGCATAAGCCTGATCTCTTCTTCGTTGTATTCTGCTTCGCCCAGTTCTTTCAATGCTTCATCAATAGAATCGGTTTCTGCTTCGGCAAAATAGTCCAGGATGTCTTCCTGATGGTACTCATCCACATGTTCTTCCAGGTAATAATTGATATCAATCCGGGTTCCTGATAAAACAATTCTTTCAATTTCCGTCAACAGTTCTTCCATTGTCAGGTTTTTGGCATGGGCTACATCGTTCAGCGAAAGCTTTCTGTCAATACTTTTGATGATATAAACTTTTAATCCGGACTTATTGACCACCGATTTCACGATGATGTCATTCGGCCGTGTAATTTCATTTTCTTCGACATATTGCGATATCAGGTCAAGAAAAGGTTGCCCGTATTTTGCAGCTTTTCCGGCACCCACGCCGATGATCTGCTGCATTTCTTCCATCATAACAGGATATTGGATGGCCATATCTTCCAGAGAAGTATCCTGAAATATCACAAATGGCGGCAGGTTTTCTTCCCTGGAAATTTCCTTCCTGAGATCCTTCAGCATCGTGAACAACGTCGCATCCGTTCCGCTACCGGCACCCCCATTTTGCTTTACATATACATCATCATCTTCGTCCGCTTTGAAATCATGATCTCTGGCGACCATAATACTGAACGGTTCTTTGATGAATTGCTTTCCTTCTTCGGTGATCTTTAAAATACCGTAGTTTTCAATTTCCTTCATCAAAAGACGATGTATCAGCGCCTGGTGGATAATCATGACCCAATAACGCTTTTCTTTGTCTTTTCCGATGCCAAAATTACTGTTTTTGTCGAGTTTTATCGCCTTTACATCCCCGCTTTTTTTGCCAGCTATCACATCGGAAATAATATCAATCTTGTATTGTTGTTTTAAAGATTTTATAACTTCAAGTGTCAGTTTGATGTCTTCCATTCCCTCGAATTTATCCTTGGGATTCAGACAGTTATCGCAGGATTCACAATTATCTTTGGGGTATTCCTCACCAAAATAATGCAACAGCAATTTATGACGGCAAATAGAAGACTCGGCATAGGTAACCGTTTCGGCCAACAGTTCTTTGGCAATTTCCTGCTCGGCCACAGGCTTGTCTTTCATAAATTTCTCCAGTTTTTGGATGTCGTCATAACTGTAAAAGGTAATACAGTTCCCTTCCCCGCCATCACGGCCGGCACGGCCGGTTTCCTGATAATAGCCTTCGATACTTTTCGGAATGTCATGATGGATGACGTAGCGGATATCCGGCTTGTCAATCCCCATTCCGAAAGCGATGGTAGCCACGATCACATCCACTTCCTCCATCAGGAACATATCCTGATTTCGTCTTCGGGTGGCCGCATCCAGCCCCGCATGATATGGCAAGGCTTTGATTCCGTTCACCACCAGCGATTCTGCAATTTCTTCCACCTTTTTGCGGCTCAGGCAATACACGATTCCCGATTTCCCCGGTTGGCCTTTGATGTATTTAATCATCTCTTTGATGACCTCTTTGGTTTTAGGCCGGATTTCGTAGTAGAGATTTTGCCGGTCGAAAGAAGACTTATAAATAGTGGCTTCGGGGATTTCCAGCGACTTCAGAATGTCTTCCTGGACTTTTACCGTGGCGGTAGCCGTTAACGCCATCACGGGAACATCTTTTCCCAGGGCCTGAATGATGGGCCGAAGCTTCCTGTATTCAGGCCGGAAGTCGTGCCCCCACTCCGAAATACAGTGCGCTTCGTCAATAGCGTAAAACGAAATATCTATATTTTTGAGAAAGCTAATATTATCTTCTTTTGTCAGAGACTCGGGAGCCATATACAACAGCTTTGTCTTACCCGAAACCAGGTCGCTCCTGACCTGTGTAAGCTCTGATTTGGAAAGCGACGAATTCATCACATGTGCAATACCATATTCGGAACTGAAATTCCGTATCATGTCCACCTGATTTTTCATCAATGCGATCAGCGGTGAGACAATGATGGCGGTACCGGGCTGTACCAACGCCGGAAGTTGATAGCACAACGATTTCCCTCCGCCTGTAGGCATTACCACGAAAACATCCTCCCCTTCCATTAAACTGAAGATAATCTTCTCCTGGTTCCCTTTAAAACTTGAAAAGCCGAAAAAACTCTTCATAAAAGAACGCAGCCCAACTATATCAACAGTGCTCTCCATTTTCCAAATGATAAATTTTTATTTAGTACTTTTGGCGTGTTATCCATCGGTAAGAAATTGATAACAATTTATTAACTATAAGTTAATTGATCCTTATACAAATATAATAATAATCTTTCGATATTCAAATCTTAATAAAGTTTAAATTTGAGCTCAGCAAACCAAATAAAGCAATCGGCACTTAAGACAATTGCACTGGAAAAAGAAGCAATTGAGTCATTGCAATCATCAATAAATCAGGATTTTATTGATGTGGTTGAAATGATCTGCTACTTAAAAGGCAGGGTCATTGTTACCGGAATAGGTAAAAGTGCACTGATAGCCGCCAAAATTGTGGCCACTTTTAATTCCACCGGTACCTCCTCGGTATTTTTGCATGCCGCCGATGCCATTCACGGAGATCTGGGGATTGTGGGCAAGGACGATCTGGTGATCGCCATTTCCAAAAGCGGAGAAACCCCCGAAATAAAAGTACTCGTACCTCTGATCAGAGCAAACGGGAATCCCATTGTCGCCATGGTAGGCAATGAAGATTCTTATCTCGCCAAACAAGCAGATAAAATTTTAAATACGGAAGTAAAACAGGAAGCCTGCCCCAACAACCTGGCTCCTACTTCCAGCACGACAGCACAGCTTGTCATGGGTGACGCCCTGGCCGTGAGCCTTGTAAAACTGAAGGGATTTTCAACGAAGGATTTCGCAAAATTCCATCCCGGCGGGGCGCTGGGAAAGAGACTTTATCTGAGGGTTGCCGACCTTTTTATGAATAACGAAGTTCCCAAAGTCAAATCCGATGAGACCATGCAGAACATCATCATCGAGATCTCTTCCAAAAGACTTGGGGCGACGGCCGTCCTTGACGATGGCAAACTGATCGGGATCATTACCGACGGCGATTTGCGGCGTGCGCTCCAAACGCATGAAAACATGCGCGAGCTTAGGGCTGCGGACATCATGACCAAAAATCCGCGCTACATCGATGAGAACAACCTGGTAGTGGATGCACTGACCCTGATGAAAGAACACAACATCACCCAGCTTCCGGTCTTAAAGAAGCAGAAATACGTAGGAGTGATACATTTGCACGATATTTTAAAAGAAGGAATAATCTAATGAAAGCAGCATCAGTAAATGATTTTGACGAGTACAGGGCAGCTATGAATGAGAAGCTGCTGGCAGCTCCGAACAATAAGATCATCAAACGAATTTTCAACGTGGACACCAATGCCTACATGCCGGGAGCACTGGATCCTAAAACCAAAGAAATGCTGGGATTGGTGGCTTCCATGGTATTGAAGTGCGATGACTGTATTTACTATCATCTAGAAAA
This sequence comes from uncultured Lentimicrobiaceae bacterium, assembly GCA_964456625.1. Taxonomy (GTDB): domain Bacteria; phylum Bacteroidota; class Bacteroidia; order Bacteroidales; family F082; genus Sulfidibacterium. The sequence goes on from CAYWBO010000019.1 coordinate 36,993, forward strand.
ATGCTTTGAAAACAATGTTAGTACGGAAGAGATGATGGAAATTTTCGGCATTGCCAACCTGGTGGGTGGCACCATCGTGATCCCACATACGAGAAGGGCCATGGAATTTTGGGAGAACCTGCATCAACAGGAGAAATAATCAGGAGGGTTTTGCTTTAAAAAAGGAATAAGATGAAGCTTTGGACAAAGAATCTGGTAAAGAAATACAAACAACGTACGGTTGTAAATCATGTTTCTGTTGAAGTAAACCAGGGAGAAATTATCGGATTGCTGGGGCCCAACGGTGCTGGGAAAACCACTACTTTTTATATGATGACAGGCCTTATTAAACCTTATGAAGGTCAGGTTTTTCTGGATGATATGGAGATCACCGAATACCCGATGTACAAGCGCGCTCAGCTCGGTATCGGATACCTGGCGCAAGAAGCTTCCGTTTTCCGCCAGCTGAGTGTGGAAGACAACATCAAGGCTGTAATGGAGTTTACCAAAATGAGTAAAAAAGAACAACAAGAAAGGCTGGAATCGCTGCTGGATGAATTCGGCCTGCAGCACATCCGCAAAAGCAAAGGGATACAACTTTCCGGCGGGGAAAGGCGCCGGGTAGAAATTGCACGTTCGTTGTCCGTGGACCCGAAGTTTATATTGCTTGACGAGCCTTTTGCCGGCGTGGACCCTATTGCCGTCGAAGACATTCAGAATATTGTTTCGAAACTCAAAGACAAAAATATCGGCATCCTCATCACCGACCACAACGTCCACGAAACCCTCACCATTACCGATCGGGCTTATCTGTTGTTTGAGGGTTCTGTGCTGAGATACGGAACTTCTGAAGAACTTGCTGCCGACCCGCACGTAAGACGCGTGTACCTGGGAAGCAATTTCGAACTTCGTAAAAAAGGGAAAAAGACAAAAATCGAGGAGTAATCAGAAGCTTAGGTCTGAATATCCGTAAGGTATACCACCAGCGAGAAAAACAAATACAGGATCACAATAAACGGCACGGCAATCACATTCAGCAGTATCAGCAGGATGACTGAGATGATCAGGAAAATGTACTTGATCATGTTGTCCTTCCACCCGAAACTGGTGAATTTCAGTGCAAACATCGGAAACCGGGAAACCAGCAGCAGCGAGCCGAAAATGGCAATAGCCAGTAAGAAATAGGAGTTGGTGATCACCATATAAAACAGTTGTCGTGTGGGATACAGTTCCGCACGGATTATCGGCAACGAAGCGATCAGAAGACCCAGTGCCGGTGTGGGAAGCCCGAGAAAAGACACTTTCTGATTTTCATCAATATTGAATTTCGCCAGCCGTAAGGCGCCCATCAGCGGGACCAGAATCGCGAAAAACGGCACAAAGTCGATTCCTCCGTCATCGGCTGCCGGATTGCCATGACTCAGCACCAGCATCTGATACAGGATAAATCCAGGTGCCACGCCGAAGGAAACCAGGTCGGAAAGGGAATCCAGCTGCAACCCGATCTCTGATTTGGCATGCAGCATCCGCGCTGCGAATCCGTCAAAGAAGTCGAATACAACCGCAATGAAAATAAAAAGTCCGGCATAGACTAACGATTGCGGGTCACCCTTGACTCCAAAATAAATCGAAATAATCCCGGAAGTAAGATTTAATAGGGTGATGGTGTTAGGGATATGGTTTTTTACAGTCATGGCTCCATTTTTCCCCAAAATTAAAAAATAATGAATTGAGTTGTAATAGATATGGAAAGCTTTCCTTGTCCAAAGAGACGAAAGGTTTCCCTCTGAGCCGAATTCAAAACCACACTACCTGCAAATAGCTTGTTTTCGTATTTTTGCAGCCCAAATAAAAAGCATGGATTTTTCCACCATCAGAATCGAAGATTTTAACTATCCGCTGCCGGACGAGCAAATTGCAAAATACCCTTTGCAACAAAGGGATCAGTCACGGTTGCTGTTTTTGGAACAGGGAAATATTTCCGAAAAGAAGTTTTTCAACATCCCGGAACTTTTACCCCATAACAGCCTGCTGCTTTTCAACGAAACTAAGGTGATTCAGGCACGTCTGATGTTTAAAAAACCAACAGGCGCCAGAATCGAGATTTTCTGTCTTGAACCCATGGAACCTGTCAACGATTTTCAACTGGCCATGCAGCAACCATCACCGGTAATATGGAAATGCCTGATCGGCGGAGCCAAAAAAATGGGAAATGCCAAAATTTCTGCAGAAATAAACATCAACGGCAAGAAAATCACGCTTTTTGCTGAAAAAAAAGAAAAGCTGAACGATGCATTCCTGGTGGCGTTTTCCTGGACTCCGGAAGATGTTCACTTCTCAGAGATCCTGGAAACTTCAGGGTTGACTCCGTTGCCGCCTTATCTGCATCGCGAAGCCGAAGCCTCCGACAAAGAGCGCTATCAAACGGTGTATGCCCGATTGGACGGATCGGTGGCCGCCCCTACTGCCGGCCTGCATTTCACGGATAACATTCTTGCTTTGTTGCGTGATCAGGGCATCGATACCGACAAACTGGTGCTTCATGTCGGCGCAGGAACTTTCAAGCCGGTTTCGTCCGATACCATCGACGATCATGAAATGCATACTGAAAAGATCCGGGTCAAATTGCAAACACTGAAACATCTTCTGAATTCGCCTGAAAGAGCAATCATCCCGGTTGGTACCACTTCCATGCGAAGCCTGGAAAGCCTCTTTTGGATGGCTCTCAACTATTTTCACGGAAAAGAAGACTACACCAAAGTGGAGCAATGGGATCCATACCGGCGGGAAATTCCTGAACATTTTAATTCCGGAGAAGCACTGAAACTCCTGATCAAAGCTTTGGAGCTGGAGCACAAAGAGGTACTGGAAGGAGAAACACAGATGATCATCGTGCCCGGATACGAATTCCGTTTTGCCAAAGGACTGATCACCAATTTCCACCAGCCGAAAAGTACCTTGCTGTTGCTGGTGGCTGCTTTGATAGGTGAAAAATGGAAAGACGCCTACGATTATGCATTACAGCATCATTTTCGTTTTCTCAGTTATGGTGACAGTTGTCTTTTTCTGCCCTGAGATTTTGTATCACAAAAAGCACGAAAATTCACTTTGATTTTTGCCTAAAACCCTTTCTTTTGTAGCTTTGATGCCATATTAACAGGTCAACGAAACTGACATTTCAATGGTACAGATCAGCAGGAACGATATTACTGGAATTATTCTGGCAGGCGGAAAAAGCAGCCGCTTGGGAAGCGACAAAGCGCTTTTCGATTTTAATGGAAAGACGTTAGTTACTTATGCCATCGAAGCTTTAAAACCCCTGTGTGGTACCTTGATGATCTCAGCCAATCAAACACTGGAGAAATATGAATCCTACGGTTTTTCAGTGATTCCTGACGAAATCAAAGAAGTCGGTCCCATGGG
>CAYWBO010000020.1:0-40214 GCA_964456625.1 uncultured Lentimicrobiaceae bacterium
GATGGACTCCCCTTTAGGGGCCGGGGGTCGCGAGGACCACCGTCTCTCCACAGTCTGACCACCGTCCCTTAGTCATTCATCGTTCAACATTAAAAAAGGGAGCCCGGAGGCTCCCTTAAAAATGTTATGAAAAAACTGATTATCCGTTAATGCGCATCTTATAGAACGACCGGTAAACGAACACGAGTGCAGCCAGTAAGAAGGCTAAGCCGAAATACGGTGCGATGGCCTTGAACTGCGGGGCAATTGAAATTTCCATCGCCAGCAGGCCGAACAACGTGGTAAATTTGATTACCGGGTTCAACGCTACCGAAGAGGTGTCTTTGTAAGGATCGCCCACGGTGTCACCTACCACGGAGGCAGCGTGCAGATCGGTACCTTTTTCCTGCATGTCCACTTCGATCACTTTCTTGGCATTGTCCCAGGCACCACCGGCGTTGGCCATGAAGATGGCCTGATACAATCCGAAGAACGCGATGGAGACCAGGTAGCTGACAAACATGGATACGGGAGCGTTTGAGCTGGCCGGAGCCGAAAGCAACGCAAATGCCAGGGCAAAGAAGAACAGGGCAAAGAAGATGTTCCACATCCCTTTCTGGGCATATACGGTACAGATCTGAACCACCTGTTTGGATTTCGCCATGTCCGCTTTTTTCTCGGCACCCATATCAAGATTGATGTTGTTCTTGATGTATTCCGTTGCACGGGCAGCTCCTGTAGTAACGGCCTGAATGGAAGCGCCGGTAAACCAGTAAATCACGGCACCACCCAGCAGGAATCCGAGAACAGTGTATGGATTCAGCAGGTTGAGGATTGTAGCCGGATCCACACCCAGCGTATGGTTGATCACCAGGATCAGTGAGAAGATCATGGTGGTAGCACCTACTACGGCCGTACCGATCAACACCGGTTTGGCGGTGGCTTTAAACGTATTTCCTGCGCCGTCGTTGGCTTCGAGGTAATATTTTGCTTTTTCAAAATCGGGTTTGAAACCGAATTCTTTTTCAATTTCAGGCGTTACCTTATCAATGTTTTCTTCGATCAGCGAAAGCTCGTAAATGGACTGTGCATTGTCAGTCACCGGTCCGTAGCTGTCCACCGCGATGGTCACAGGGCCCATGCCCAGGAAACCGAAAGCGACCAAACCAAAAGCGAAGATGGAAGGATAGATCATGAATTCACTCAGCCCGTGAAGACTGGCAAAATATCCGATGAACATCAACAGGAAGAAGACCATGCCTTGCCAGAAAGCACTGAAGTTACCGGCTACCAGACCTGAAAGAATGTTCAGGGAAGCACCGCCCTTCTTGGAAGCTTCCACCACTTCGTTTACGTGCCTTGATTTCGGGCTGGTAAAGATCTTGGTAAACTCGGGAATCAACGCAGCACCCAGCGTTCCGGCACTGATGATGATGGACAAGGTGATCCACAAATCATGGGGTAATGCATGAAGTTCAAAATAACTTACTATGAAAGTAGCGATGATGGAAATGATGGAAGTAATCCATACCAACGAGGTCAGCGGGGCCTCAAAGTCGAGATCATCAACGTTTTTGTAACGGGCTTTGGTGATGGCATTGTTAATCCAGAAGGCCACGATGGAATTGATGATCATGATGATCCTGATGACAAAAAGCCAGGTCAACAGCTCAATCTGAAGGGGGAGGTTGTTTTTGGAAACAGCCAGCACGATGAAAGAGATCAGGGCCACGCCGGTTACACCGAACGTTTCAAAGCCGTCAGCGGTAGGACCAACGCTGTCGCCGGCATTGTCACCCACACAGTCGGCAATGGTTCCCGGGTTTCTCGGGTCGTCTTCACCGATCTTGAAGATCACTTTCATCAGGTCGGAACCCACATCAGCGATCTTTGTGAAAATACCTCCTGCAATTCTCAAAGCCGAAGCCCCCAGGGACTCACCAATGGCAAAGCCGATGAAGCTGGCACCTGCATATTGTCCGGGAACAAAGATCAGGATGATCAGCATCATGGTCAGCTCGAGGGAAACGAGAAGCACCCCGATGCTCATCCCGGCGTTTATGGGAATTTGATGAAGCTTCAGTGGTTTCCTCTCCAGGGAGGCAAAAGCCATCCTTGAGTTGGCCAGTGTATTCATTCTAATGCCAAACCATGCGATGCTGTAAGAACCCAGCATCCCCAAAACGGTCCATCCCAGAATCATTAATACACCACCTACCCCGAAAGAACCTCCTGAAAGGAATCCGAAATAAAAGGCCACGATGGAGCCGATAATGAGGAAAAGAATGGCCAGAAAACGTCCCTGTTGGATCAGGTAGGTTTTACCGGTCTGATAAATAACATCGGCCACTTCGAGCATGGATTTGTGTGCTCCGATTTTTTTAACTTTTTTGTACTGTAGATAACCGAACAGAAATCCGACGAAGGTGATCAGAAAACCCCAGTAAAGGATTTCCTTGGATTTCATGCCGGCTGGGATCACAAGATCCGCCTCACTGGCCATAGCAAAAGCCGGTAAGGTTAAGGCTGCGATTAAGGCTAAAAGTTTTTTCATACTTACTAATCTTGGGTTTAGTTTTGAAAATTTAAAACGTTTGCGGAAATATTTTCATGCAAAAATATAAATTCACTTCAAATAGATTAGATTAATTTCTATTTACCAAAAATATTTTTCAACAAAATACAAAAGACCAGTTAGTAAGTTTCATGTTCTTAGGTTTTTAATAGGCTTTTAGAAGTGTTTATAAATAAGACGCCGGGCAAAATTCATAATTTGTTAGTAACTTCGCATGCAAATCAACGGCAATTTCATTTTTTTAAGGAAATTGCCTATCTTTAAAACTCATTACGGAAAGCTATGAAGAAAGTGAAAATGGAGATCGTGGGGATGTCTTATAGCCAATCGCAAAGTGGGGCTTATGCTTTGATACTGGGGGTTGTAGGCATGGATAAAAGGTTGCCGATCATCATTGGCGGATTCGAAGCACAGGCCATTGCCATTGAACTGGAGAAAATGAAACCTACCCGGCCCCTGACTCATGACCTTTTCAAAAATTTTTCACAGCATTTCGGGGTAAACATGGTTGAAGTGGTTATTAACAAGTTCGAGGAAGGGATTTTCTTCTCGAAGCTGGTATGTGAGAAGGAGGGGGAGGTCACCGAGATCGATAGCCGCACTTCCGATGCCATTGCACTGGCTTTGCGGTTTGGATGTCCTATTTACGCTTTCGAATCCATTATCGATGAAGCCGGTATTTTTATGGATGGGGAAAATGAGGAGACAGGCAAAGACACCGAAGACGAAGCGGAAAACTATGCGGATGACGAGCCGGGAGCCTACGAGGATTTTCTGCTCGAAGAGCTGGAAGAAAAACTAAGGAAAGCCATTTCCGAAGAAAACTACGAAGAAGCTTCCCACCTGAGGGATGAGATCAAAAAACGGAAAAAGAAATTGTAATCTTATTGCATACAAAAGCCGCCCCGGGAACGCCTGGGGCGTTTTTTTTTTGCTCAAAAGCTTAAAGGCTCAAAAGTTCAAAGGCTCAGAAGCTAAAATGTTGAAGAGTTTGGCGTTCAAAAGTTCAATGGGTTGAAAGAAAAATAAATATCAAGACTAAATGTCCCCCTTCGGAGGGGGAGTGTGCCGGTTAGTGCGGCAGAAAGGGGGAGGCGTTTGATTGTTCCACGTTCAGAGTTTTGAGTTCTCCCGTCCCCCGGTCACGCTGTCACTTCGTCACTTTTCAATAGTACACTGATCTTTATGATCGTTATGATCTATTAAGATCGACAAGATCAAAAACTCCTGTCTTCAGGGTTTAATTTTAGTCACTTTATGAACTTTAGCTCACTTACGGCACTTCTTAATGCTGCACACTGGCTATCTTATTCGGGTTGTGTTTGTATTTAAACAGGATCCAGAACAAGACTCCGATGATCAGTGAGTAGGCTGAAAATGTAAACCAGATACTTGGCCAGTGGCGAATGCCTCCTTGGGTGAAATAATCTACCACAAAACCACTTGCCGTTCCTCCTAAGAAAGCCCCCAGCCCATTGGTCATGATCATAAACAATCCCTGAGCACTGGCGCGAATCTCCGGTTTTGCTTCCATTTCAACAAAAAGTGACCCCGATATATTGAAGAAATCGAAAGCCATACCGTAAATAATCATCGAGAGTACCAAAAAGACGAAGCCGATCCCGTCAGGACTTCCAATTCCAAACAATCCGAATCTGAAAACCCAGGCAAACATACTCATCAGCATCACTTTCTTGATGCCGAATCGTTTCAGGAAGAAGGGAATGGTCAGGATGAAAAGCGTTTCAGACATCTGTGAAACGGACATCAGAATGCTGGGATGCTGCACGGCAAACGACTGGCTGAATTTGTTGGCAAAATCATGCAGAAATGGTTCTCCGAAAGTGTTGGTGATCTGCAGGGAAGCGCCCAAAAGCATGGAGAAAATGAAAAAGATGCTCATTTTCCGCTGTTTGAATAGTTTAAAGGCGTCCAGTCCCAATGAAGTAATCAGAGATTTGCCTTTGCTTTTGTTTTCAGGCGGACAGGCAGGCATGGTAAATGAGTAAATGCCCAAACCAAGCGATGCGATGGAGCTTATATATAACTGCATCGGGCTCAGCGTCCAGTGCAGAAAGTCGATCACCCACATGGCGATGATGAAACCAATGGTTCCCCAGACCCGAAGCGGTGGAAAATCTTTTACAATGTCAAATCCTTTTTGCTCCAGGATGCTGTACGATACGGTATTGCTCAACGCGATGGTGGGCATGTACATCATCGAAACCAACAACATAATCCAGTACATGTTGTCGAAGCTTCTTACCTGGGCAACCCAAAACAACAAAACAGCCAGGATGATGTGGCTGAGGCCCATCACGCGCTCTGCATTCACCCAGCGGTCGGCTACGATCCCCAGCAGTGCCGGCATAAACAACGATGCGATGCCCATGGTTGCGTAGATACTTCCTACTTGACCACCTGTGAAATGAAGCGTATTTATCATATAACCTCCCAAAGAAATCAGCCAGGCGCCCCAGGCAAAAAACTCAAGGAAATTCAAGATGGTAATCCTAAATTTTATTCCCATTGTGAAAGTTGTTTTGGTTATAAATTTTTACTTTTGACAAAATTTAAGGGCAAATGTAAAATTTTTTTAAGGATTTCTTCTTCAGAATAACCTTATTGCAGTGTTTCCCTGGTTTTTTAGTATAATTTTATTGATAGTTATCTTTATATAGAAAATTTCTGCAGTTTATGAAGCAATACTTAGACCTTTTGGAATATGTCCTGGAAAACGGAGTTGAGAAAAGCGACCGTACGGGTACCGGAACGAAAAGTGTTTTCGGATACCAGATGCGTTTTGACCTGGCCGAAGGTTTTCCGTTGCTGACCACTAAAAAGTTGCATTTAAAGTCGATTATCTATGAGCTGCTCTGGTTTCTGAAAGGCGATACGAACATTCACATGCTCAACGAGAACGGAGTGAAGATATGGGATGACTGGGCGGATGAAAATGGTGATCTGGGCCCCATTTACGGCGCTCAGTGGCGCAACTGGAACGGGGAAGGCATCGATCAGATCAAGATCGCCGTGGATCAGATCATGCACAATCCCGACAGTCGCAGGATCATTGTGGCAGCCTGGAATCCGTCGGTACTTCCGGAAAAGGGAAAGACCTTTGCTGAAAATGTGGCTGCCGGAAATGCGGCGTTGCCGCCGTGCCATGCCTGGTTTCAGTTTTATGTTGCCAACGGACGCCTGTCGTGCCAGCTGTACCAGCGGAGTGCCGACATCTTTCTGGGCGTTCCTTTCAACATTGCTTCCTATGCGCTGTTTACAATGATGATGGCGCAGGTCACCGGTTTGAAGCCGGGCACTTTTGTCCATACGCTGGGCGATGCGCACATCTACCTGAACCATCTGGAACAGGTCAATATCCAGCTGAGCCGGACACCGCGGCCTTTGCCTCGTATGGAGATCAACCCGGAGGTGAAAAGTATCTTTGATTTTAAGTTTGAGGATTTTGAGTTAAAAGATTACAACCCTCATCCGCACATAAAAGGGGCTATTTCGGTGTAAACCGGGAGGCGCCATGTTGTTATGATAAAATCAAACAAGAAAATCGGATTGTTGTTCGGATCTTTTAATCCCGTTCACAACGGGCATTTGATCCTGGCCAATTACATGGCCGAGTTCACCGATCTGGATGAAGTTTGGTTTGTCCTTTCCCCGCAGAATCCTTTGAAACCCAGGACCGGGCTGCTGGCAGATTATCACCGCCTGGCCTTGATACGGCTGGCACTGGAAGATCAGCGAGAGATGAAGGTCTCCGATATCGAGATGAAGATGCCCATTCCTTCCTATACCATTGACACGCTGACGTGGCTCAGCGAGAAATACCCGGAAGATCAGTTTGTATTTATCTGTGGATCGGATGTTTTTTCACATTTCAAAAAGTGGAAAAACTATGAAATGATCCTGGCACAATATGCCATTTATGTTTATCCGAGGCCGGGTTATGCTTTGGGCGATTTTGAAATGCATCCCAACATAAAGGTATTTCCGGCCCCCGTCATGGAGATTTCTTCAAGTTTTATCCGGAAAGGGATCAAGGCAAAAAAGAACATGCAGTTCTGGATGCCTGAAAAGGTGTACAATTACATCCTCGAAATGCACTTCTACGAAAAATAGCCTTTTCCGAATGCCGCTGAATTAGTTGTATGGATCGGTCACCGGCAGCACATAATATTCGCCGGTTCGCGGATCTTTATAAAATTTGCTGTATCCGTTGATGCTTTCAATATTGGCATTCACAGCCCCTTTGATGAAAACCGTGTTGTCGACGCTCACGGCGCCTTCAACCCTGACCAGTGAATCGACCTGGACCTTTTCGGGCCTGATCCTCGGAAAAACTCCGGCATTCTGAAAAACAAGAACCCAGATTCCGACAGCAATCAATATAAGGGTGGTCCTTAAAAACTTTGCGTTAATTTCCATGCTTTTAGTTTTTGATACCTCAAAAATATTGAAAAATAATTTCATGATCGCCCTGCATCTCCTGTTTTTGTGAAAAACAATTTTGTGTTGCTGCCGCTGTGGGAAATGTCTTCTAAAATGCTTATATTTGCTTTGTTCCGTTTTCCTGTTTCTGTTTTTATGATGATCTTTTATCGCTCGTTTTGGCGTCATGGGCTCTTAGGAAAAGTGGCGCAAAACGTGGGGAGAACGGGTGAACCCGGAAATGATGATTTGTTAGAAATAAAACCATACATAATTTAAATACAGTTATGATGAAACGAATTACGTTGCTTTTTACGGTTGTTTCGTTGCTTCTGAGTACAGGTATTGTGAAAGCCCAGGAAAATGTCGGGAAGACGAAACAGAATAAGGTCGAGATGAAAATCGATGATTTACAGCACAATTTCAATCAGGTACAAAAAGGTCTTGAGGACCTGCTGTGGTATCAGAAGGTGGGAGATGTGGCCTATATCGACAAGGTGTACATCACAGGACCGGCGCCGGCACATGTCAAAAACCCTACGGCCATGGGAGCACACAACCCGGTGAAGTTCTGGACTTATGTTTTTATTCCCAGGAACATGGATCCGTCAAAAAAATATCCGCTGCTGGTATTCCCGCACGGGGGTGTGCATGGTGATTTCACGACATATTATACGCATATCATCCGCGAAATGATGGCACAGGGCTATGTGGTCGTAGCGCCGGAATACCGGGGAAGCACGGGCTACGGGCGCGATTTTTACCGGCAGATTGACTACGGTGGCCTGGAAAATGAAGACGTTTTTGCTGCCAGGAACTGGATGCTCGCTAACTATGATTTTCTTGATCCCGACAGGGTAGGCATTATCGGCTGGAGCCATGGCGGCATGATCACACTGATGAACATCTTTGCGCACCCCAAAGCTTATCAGGTGGCCTTTGCAGGCAATCCGGTCAGCGATCTGATCGCCCGAATGGGATACATGACCGACGATTACCGCAAACTGTATTCTGCCGATTACCACCTGGGAAAAACTGCCAACCAGGATGTAGAGGAATACAAAAGGCGTTCTCCGGCATGGAATGCAGAGAAACTGAATACCCCGTTGCTGATCCACACCAACACCAACGACGATGACGTGAACGTGCTGGAAGTGGAACATCTGATCCAGGCTTTGAAGGCTGCCGGCAAGAAATTCCAATACGAGATTTATCAGAATGTGCCGGGAGGTCACTCATTTGACAGGATCGACACGCAGACGGCCCAGACCATCCGGGTGAAGATCTATAAGTTCCTGGCCGGGTATCTGCATCCGGAAAATCCGATTAAATCGGTGCAACAGCTGAAAAAAGCAGCCTACAGATTTTAATAAGATACTCTACAATACTCATTAACCGACAAATATATGTTATTGAATATATCCTTTCATTTTGACTATTTGCCATTAATGTTGGTTATTGGAATGGCATGGTTGGCACCGATCCTGATTTCTTTGTTGAAAATATCAAAAGTCCCGACGGTGATTGTTGAAATCCTACTGGGCTTTGTCCTGGGCAGGTTTTTCTTTACTCAACAGGGGGGGGAGAGTTTTCATATTCTGGAATTTCTTGCCTTGTCAGGGTTTATTTTTCTGATGTTTCTGGGCGGACTTGAAATTGATGTGGACCAGATTATTGCATCATTTCCCAGAAGAAAGTTGACTTATTCAGGATTTCTTAAAAACCCACTTTTGTCTGGGATCAGTCATTTTGTTATGGCTATTCTGCTTTCTTTTGTGTTGACACTGTTTCTTGCGCACTATATTACGATCCCTCACCGTTGGTATTTTGCACTTATCATGGTAACCACGTCGGTGGGAATTGTACTTCCTGTTCTCAAAAATAGGGGCGAATTACCGGGGCGCTACGGGCAAATGATCATCATTGCGGCGGCGATAGCTGATATTTTCAGCATTATACTTTTTACATTTACAGCTTTCATCATCAGAAATGGTTTTAGGTTTGAGCTGTTTTATATTTTAATCCTGTTTATAGTTTTTTATTTATTCATCCGTTTGAGCAGGCCGCTGAAACAAGTTGTTTTTATAAAAAGATTATTCTTTCAGCTTTCACATGCCGCTTCACAAATCAGGGTGAGAAGTGCTGTTTTGATCATTCTGATATTTGTGGTTTTATCACAATATATTGGAGAAGAAGTGGTGCTGCTGGGCGCTTTTTTAAGCGGACTTCTGATGTCCACATTACTTCACAAGGAACGCTCTGTCCTGATGATTAAGCTGGACGGAATGGGTTATGGATTTTTTATCCCTATATTTTTCATCATGGTGGGGATTCAATTTGATCCTGCTGCTTTAGGAAAGTTCGACACAACACTTGTTGCTTTTCTTATTCTGCTGACGGTCAGCTTGTTTGTTATTAAATTAATTCCTTCGTTAATCTGGTCTCAATTGTTTGGGTTTAGAAAAGCTGTGGCAGGTGGTTTCCTGATGTCTTCGCGTTTGAGTTTAATAATTGCAGCTTCGGCAATCGGGTTACAACTTGGGGTTATTTCTCCGGGAATTAATTCCAGTTTTATCTTAATGGCCATCATTACCTGTTTATTTTCTCCTGTTATCTTCAGTATGATTTATCCTGTAGCACTTACCGAGGGTGAGAAAACCATTATTATTGGAGGAAGCAGTACATCGGTTTTGCTTGCCCGGCGCATGAGTATACATGGTAAAAAAGCGATTATTGTCGAAAAGGATGAAAAAAGATATCAGGAAATAAAAAGTAAGGGATTGGAAGCGATACAAGGAGATGGACAGGATGAAGGCATGTATGGGAAAATAAAACTAACGAAAGATAATTATGTGGTGGTTGACACAAGAAGTGATCAGCAAAATTTGAAAATAGTAAACCTGTTAAAAAATGTTTTGGGACACGAAAAGATTATCACCCGATCCGAGAAATTGACTTTTGCAGAGAAATATTTGCATATGGGTGTTGAATCTATTGATTATCATCGGGTTTTTGCTACTGCTATTGAAAATTACATTTTAAGACCGTCGACTTATCACGATCTTGTGGAAACATTTGAAAATTATACGGTTGAGGAAATAGCAGTAACGAGTAAGCAAATCGATGGTCGGCAGGTAAAAGAAGTTCCATTCCATAGCGGAGCCATCCTTATGATGATCAAAAGGGATAAAACCTTTTTCATTCCGCATGGCGAGTCTTATTTCAAAATAGGGGATGTGCTTCATGTTTTCGGCACACCCACAGCGTTGGAGAACGTGATTTCTAAAGTACAGGCTCGCAGATAACGTACGATGACGTACTTGCTAAATTACTGAACCTTTGCTTTTTCGGCTTGATAGAGTTTAAGCATTAATTTTTCTGAAACCATTCCGGGCGACCCGTTTTTACTCATCATGGCCTTTGCCATGGCTTCCTGAGCTTCTTTTTCGAATGAAGTTTTCCAGGCTTTAGCTGCTTTTATTTGGGCCAGATAATCGGCATCAACGGATGCATTGTATTTTTCAAAAATACCATAAGCCGATTGGGGATTCTCCTCAAATGTATTCCCCTGTTTGGCAAAACAATATTTTAAAATGTCCTTCACCGGATGATTTTCGTACACTTCCGGAATTTTTTCAATTCCGTAAACAATGGGAATGTAGGGGTGAATACAGGGATTCAAAGGCGCATACCATACAATGTAAGCGTCGTTGGCAAGCCGGTTGTTATAAAGCTGTGTAACCAGGCTGTATTTGGTGCCGGCATTACAAATTCGGTTGATCAGATTCCGGTGCGGATTCTTGTGTAAGCTGTAATCGGTTTGGAAATCCGTACCTTCATAATGCGAGGAAAGCACGTTTTGCAAATCCTTGATGGTCATGGGCTTTTTGGGCGTAAAGGAAAACGGCAGATCACTGTAAAGTGAGAATTTCCGGTTGGCCAGGGCGTTGACACCCGACCAGTGCCTGACTATGTTGCCAAAAGCAAAGAGGTTGGTGGTTTTGCTGTAAACAGCCTTGAAATTAAAGGCTTTTCCGGACTCGGGACTGTACCATCCGCGCAAAACGGCGTACTGAATGAGTCCCGGACTGGCCAGAAAATCAGCGGTATCGTGCAGGTTTATATGCTCGATGGTGTAATAGTTTGGCACGATGGCTACGCTGTCGCTGGGAACCCGTTCGGCCACCCAGTGATGACCCTGAACAGCCGCCAGCAGCCAGATCTCGTTCGGATCTGCAATACAATAAGTCCGTCCAGAGGACGCATAGCCTAATGTTGAAATCAGTTTCCCGGCAATTTCAACGCCTTCCTTTGCCGTATGGGCTCGTTCGGCAACGATTCGCCTCAGGTAAAAACCGATGTTCCCTTTCGCCGTGTCTTCCTTCGAAAGACAGGCGTCAGAGCAGATGCTTACGCCGTATTGGTTCAGATAATAATCACCGAACTGCTGCTGTGTGGTTTCCCACCACAAGAATCCATTGGTGTGTTTTACCTGCGGGATTTTGGTTCCGTTCAACAAAGTGATCTGTTCTCCCGCCTTGTGATCGGCAGGAGGGACCTTGTAAATATTGACGATGAGATCACCCCAGTCGTCTTCATTATGACCCACCAGGACCGTATGGCTCGCTGTAGCATTTTTTCCCACAGCGATGGTGTAGCAGTTTTGGTAGTTTTTTGGGTTGTTGGATACCTGCGCGTTAAGCTGAAAGCTTAAAAACACGAATAAAATTATAAAGTAATGTTTCATTTTGATGCATTTTTCAAAGTCGCGCTAATTTAATAGAAATATCTTATATGATGGATTATGTGCGTAATCCGGGAATAATATGCAGACTTTTGATAATAAATATTCTGACTTTAAACAACCTCCAACAAAAAAAGCGCACCACATGGTGCGCTTTTTTATTTCGATGAGGAATGATTATTTAATTCCCATTTTTTCACGGATCTCTGCCGGGATTCCTGCTTTGTTTACACTGATGCTCAGTGTATTCAACTCAACATATGCCGCCGAAACATAAATGTACCCGTGGTAGACCTGGTCTGTTCCCCAGGAATTTTTTACTTTATAGAAGACTTTCCCATTCTGGTCATGGGCGATCCCAACGATCAACATTAAGTGGTCGTCCTGAGTCAGATAATTATCATAGTCTTTCTGCCTCAATTGAGGTGTAATGGTTGCTTCCTGTACGATGGAATCGGCATTATAAAGTCTTTCTTCTTTCTGTTTCCGGCTCAGGTTGTCCCATGCTGACAGTGCTGTTCCTTCCAATTTGGGGTGCTCGTCAGGAACAAATGCCACGCCTTTTTTCCAGTTGAAACCTTTGTTGCTGACATCGGTATCCCAGGCCAGGCAATACCCGCTTTTCAGCGCATGGTTTATGATACGCATCAGGTCATTCAGAGGAATGTTATCATATTGTGCCCAGGTCCAGTTATCAGGAATGGCAATAGGGAATTTTGCAAAATACGGATGATCCATGAAAGAGGTAATGGGAATGATATCCTCCGGGTTAAAACCGGTCATATCCCGGAAAGTTTGTGGGGTATAAGTTTTGCCTTCGTATTGAAATGTCTTGGGAATCTCTCCCATGTACGAGGTCATGACCGCGTCGAATCCCTTGTGCCATGCCGGTGTGAGTTTGCGATTCGGATCTGAGACGATGGCATCTACGTAGTTTTGCAGCACGTTATCCATTTCAGATTGAACCGGCAATTTTGTTCCGTATTGCATCCCGCTGTAAACGGAATCCGGAACCATGCCGTACTTTTTAATAATTCGCATCACATCGGTAGTTTCTCCACCGGGGCCTAACATCATTTTTCCGTGCAAACGGACATATTTGGCGGCTCTGCCTGAATATTGATAATATACATTGAACATTTCCGACAAATTATATTTTTTGCCGGTAGTACGTAATAATTCCGCTTCAACCAGTGCCATTCCGGAATAATCCCAACAGGTTCCTGACCTGTATTGGTTCTTTACGGATGTATGGGGAACTACTACTTCATCCGTGAAATGGTATCCCTGATTTGCTTTTTTTTGGTCCTTTTTGTGTGAACGAGCAAAGCTCGGAGTGCTGAAAGCCACTGAAGCGACCAACACGAAAAGTAACGATTTGACTTTCATATATTAAATGATTTTAGGTTCATGAAAAAGTCGAGTTTGTCCAAAAGAGGCAGTCTCAAAGTGCAAATTTAAAAATATACAAACAGGTTGTATATCAAAAAACCAGCGTACCGGCCGGTACGCTGGTTTTTTGTTTTCTTGAAATGATTATTTGATTCCCATTTTAGCACGAAGGTCGGCCGGGATAGCCGCTTTATTCACACTAATGGTGGTTGTATTCAACTCAATATAAGCAGCCGATACATAGATGTATCCATGATATTTCTGATGGGTGCCCCAGGAATTTTCTACTTTATAGAAAGTATTTCCGTTTTGGTCATGGGCAATACCTACGAACAACATACCGTGGTCATCAGTAGTGGAATAATTGTCGTAAGCTTCTTGCCTCATTTCAGGAGTAATAGTAGCTTCCTGTACGATAGAATCGGCATTGTAAAGCCTCTGTTCTTTCTGCCGGCGACTCAAACTGTTCCATTCTTCCAGGGCCTTTCCTTCTAGCTTGGGATGTTTGTTCGGAACGAATGCCACTCCTTTTTTCCAGTTGAAGCCTTTGTTGCTGACATCTGTACCCCAGACTACAGTGTAACCATGTCTCAGTGCATTGTTGATGATGACGATCAGATCTTTCATAGGAACGTTATTGTAGGGAATCCATCTCCAATTATCGCGAACGGCTATGGGGAATTTCGTGAAATAAGGATGATCCTTGAAAGAGGTAATAGGAACAATATTATCCGGGTTAAAACCGGTCATATCCCTGAAACTTTTCGGAGTGTAGGTTTTTCCTTCGTATTGAAAAGTCTTGGGAATCTCGCCCAGATAGGATGTCAGAATGGCGTCGAAGCCTTTGTGCCATACGGGAGTAAGTTTATGATTAGGATCAGAAACGATGGCGTCTACGTAATTCTGCAACACTTTATCCATTTCCATTTGTACCGGGAGCTTTGTTCCGTAATCCATTCCGGTATAAACTGACTCGGGAACCATACCGTATTTTTTGATAATCCACATCACATCTGTGGTTTCTCCTCCGGCTCCGAATCCCATTTTTCCGTGCAAACGGACGTATTTGATGGCTCTGCCTGCATATTGATGATATACATTGAACATTTCCGACAAATCATATTTTTTACCGGTAGTACGTAAGATTTCATCCTGAACAAATTCTAACCCGGAATAATCCCAGCATGTTCCGGACATGTATTGATTATTGACGCCTGTGTGAGGGACAACAACCTCGTCGGTAAATACATAACCTTTAACAGGTTTCTTGGCTTGTTTTTTGTGAGCAAAGCTCGGTGTGCTGAAAACCAGAGAAGCGATCAACACAAAAAGTAATGATTTAACTTTCATTTAATTAGTGTTTAAGTTAACAAAAAAGTCAGCCTTCCGTTCCGGAGAAAAGAAGGCTGGCCCACAAAATTATATGTCGAATTTAATGCCTTGAGCGAGTGGTAATTCGGTACCGAAGTTGATGGTGTTGGTCTGCCGGCGCATGTAGATTTTCCAGGCGTCGGAACCAGACTCACGTCCGCCTCCCGTATCTTTTTCACCTCCGAAAGCACCTCCGATTTCGGCACCGGAAGTTCCGAGGTTTACATTGGCAATCCCGCAGTCGGAACCTGCGTAGGAAAGGAAAGTTTCTGATTCTATCAGGTCGTTGGTGAAACAGGCTGAAGAAAGGCCCTGAGGGACATTATTCTGTATCTCAATGGCATTTGCGATGTCACCTTTGTATTTGATGAAGTACACGATAGGGGCAAAAGTTTCTTCCTGAACGATCTGGAAGTGATTTTCTGCTTCCGCGATGCAGGGAACCACATAAGTTCCGGATTCGTAACCGGGACCGTTGAGGACTTCTCCTCCGATGAGCACCTTACCGCCTTCTTCCTGAACTTTTTGGACGGCATTGGTGAAGAGTTCCACAGCGGATTTATCGATAAGCGGGCCCACCAGATAATCTTCGTCCAGCGGATTGCCAATGCGTTTAACAACGCTCTTATAGGCCGATACAAACTTATCGCGAACCTGATCATAAATAGATTCGTGGATGATGACGCGACGGGTGGTGGTACAGCGCTGTCCGGCTGTTCCTACAGTCCCGAATACGGTCGACATCACAGCCATCTGCAAATCGGCACTGGGGGTGATGATCACAGCATTGTTACCTCCCAGTTCCAGGATGGTTTTGCCCAGACGTTTTCCCACGATGCCGCCCACTCTTTTGCCGACAGCGGTGGAACCGGTTACCGAAAGAAGTTTTACTCTTGGATCAGCGAGGAAATTATCGCCCATCACCGAAGATTTTCCGATCACCAGGTTGAAAACGCCTTCCGGAACGTTGTTGTCTTTCAATACTTTGGTGATAATGTTATGAGTTGCGATGGCCGTCAGTGGAGTCTTGGAAGAGGGTTTCCAAACGACGACGTCTCCCGCTGCGATGGCCAGCGCGGAATTCCAGGCCCACACGGCTACCGGAAAATTATACGAAGTCACCAACCCGACAATTCCCAACGGATGGTATTGTTCTGACAAACGGTGGTTGACCCTTTCAGATTGCAGGTTGGCACCGTTAATCACGCGTGACTGGCCTACGGCAAAATCGCAGATATCGATCATTTCCTGAACTTCGCCCATGCCTTCCTGGTAGATCTTTCCCATTTCAAGGGTGACCAGTGCGCCCAGATATTCTTTGTTCTCGCGCAAAGCGATGGCAATCTCGCGGATCAGGTTCCCGCGGACGGGTGCCGGAACTTTTCTCCATTCTACAAAAGCAGCTTCCGCTTTTTTGATGACCA
Organism: uncultured Lentimicrobiaceae bacterium; assembly: GCA_964456625.1. Lineage (GTDB taxonomy): Bacteria > Bacteroidota > Bacteroidia > Bacteroidales > F082 > Sulfidibacterium. The sequence continues at coordinate 15,929 of CAYWBO010000020.1, forward strand.
TTTCATAGTCATCCAGCGTAGCTGTTTTTACTTTGGCAATTTCTTTTCCGTCGATGGGAGAAAAAGAGCCCGAAAGATCTCCATTGGTTTCGAACCACTGGGTACCGGTGCAGACACCCGGGTTAATTTCTTTAATTCCCAGTTTTTCAAGAATTTCACCAGGATTATGTTTGATACTCATCGGATAAATATTTTTTTGTTGTATTTAAAACGTTTGCAAAGTTAAAAATTCAAGAGTACAAAATCCGTTAAAAAGGCCTAAAATAAAGGTGGGAATCTTTATTTATAGCTATTTCATTTAGATACGGAAACGACCTTGAAAATCGAGGGGAATGGCAACTTGCAGAATTCAGCGTTGCTCATATTCCTAAAATCTTACCCTCGGTGTTTCGACGAACTTTCAGTGGTGGGCGAAATGCTATCCGCTTAAATAATTTCGGCCACGACAAAAGTGCTGCCACCGACAAACACCAGATCATGGGGACCAGCGTTGTTGACGGCCGACGAATAAGCGTGAGTCACTGAAATATAACTCTGCCCGGTTAGCTTAAATTCGGCGGCTTCTTCTTTCAATATTTCCGCATCCAAACCTCTGGGAATATCCGGTTTACAGAAGTAGTAAGTGGCATTTTTGGGCAAAAGCCGCAACAAGGGGCTGCGATCCTTGTCGGATACCATCCCGAAAACAAAATGAAGATGTTCATAATCCATTTTTATCAGCTGCTGGACCACCGCCCTGATCCCATCTGTATTATGGCCTGTATCGACAACGGTAAGCGGGTTGGTGCTGAGCACGGTCCACCGTCCTTTGAGGCCCGTATTTGCTACGGTGCTTACGAACCCTTCCGCCAGGGTATCTTTGTCGATATTTACGATCCCGGTGTCGTTCAGAACCTTCATACTTTGAAGAGCCGTGGCGATATTTTCCACCTGATATTCACCCAGCAGCGGACTGTTCAGGTCTTCCAGAAACAATTCATCATCCAGCCATATGTCATAATGCTTTTCATCCTGGTGTGCCGTATGGACGGCTTTCACTTCAAAATGATCTTCCGCATAAGAGAGCGGCGCTTTCTTTTCCTGTGCCGCCTTTTCAAATACGGGTTTTGTTTCGGGTTGTTTCCTGCCGATCACCACAGGGATGCCTTCTTTGATAATGCCCGCCTTTTCTCCGGCTATTTTCTCAAGTGTATCGCCCAGAAAAGCCATGTGGTCGTAACCGATGTTGGTGATCACGGAAAGTACCGGATTTGAGATGTTGGTAGAGTCGAGCCTGCCGCCCATGCCCGTTTCCAGCACGGCGAAATCAACTTCTTCTTCCTGAAAATGCCGGTACGCCATTCCGACGGTCATCTCGAAAAATGAGGTCTTATGATCTTCCAGCCATTTTTGATTTTCAGCGACAAAGGCCACTACCTTTTCTTCAGAGATCATCTCACCGTTGATGCGGATCCTTTCCCTGAAGTCCTTCAGATGTGGCGAAGTGTAAAGTCCCGTGTTGAATCCGGCTTCCTGCAGAATGGAAGCGATCATATGCGAAACACTGCCTTTTCCATTGGTTCCGGCCACATGGATCACACGGAAAGAATCCTGCGGATTTTTCAATGCTTCCAGCAAGGCAATGGTATTGGAAAGGTCTGCTTTATAAGCTGCCTGTCCGACACGTTGAAACATGGGCAACTGTTGAAAAAGCCAGTTTAAAGTCTCATTGTAATTCATAACGCAAATTTAAAATCTTTCGTCAATGAGAATAGGATCGGGCCTTCATAATTGAGACTTCCGTACAAAAAATTTTCCGGTTTACCTTTTCAGGATAAAAGTATAGGTGATGGTTCCGATTTGTTGTGCCGGAGCGGCGGGATCGCTCACGAAGGTGGAATTTAATGCGGAACGAAGCGCAATATTCCTGAGATTTTCGTTCACGACGGTCGTTCCTTTGGGAGATATTTGCGCCCGGATCACATTTCCTTCCGGGTTTACCCAGATCTGCACCACCACAATGCCTTGTTCGTTAAACGATGCCGTGGGTTTGTCGATGTATTTGGCACCACGGCCTCCCAGACTGTAAGAGATCCCGTTTCCTTTGCCGCCTTTTCCTGTGAAATTTTTGCTTTCCTCGATGCCATGCGGACTACCCATTTCATTGTCACCCTCGTCAATGCCCTTTCCCTGGTTGGTCTGGTTCTTGGATAATTTGAAAAGAGCCTTCTGGTTGACCACCGGTTTGGGCTTTTCTACTTTTGTTTCTTTAACCGATGGCTTGGGTTTTGTTTCTTCGGCAGCGGGTGTCTTTTTAATCGTTTTGGGGATTACTTTCTTTTTAACAGGTTTGGCTTCTTTTTTCACCGGTTTCTTCTCAGGAAGCGCCGGTGCTTTTTCCACGTCCTGGGTCAGGTCTTTTTGTGGCGGAGCCTTGGGAACAGGAGTGATGGCCTCCTTTTTCTTTTGTACTTCCTCGGGTTTGGGCCGGGCGGGAACTGCCGCATTTATCTGGTTTCCGTTGCCGGGATTTTCTGTACCGATGCTGACTTCAACGCCTTGTTCTCCGGGCAAAGGCAATGGGGTTCTGAGAGCCATAAACAACAACGCCAGCACGAGGAGTGCGTGGAAGAGGATCGTTCCGATCAAAGCTTTTCGTTTGTTGCCGTCCATTTTCATTATGACTTCAGTTCTTATTCTCCGCTTTCGGGCCGTGTGGCCAGAATGATCTTGTGTTTGGTATTAAACTTCTGGTTGATTTGGTTCACGGCATCAATCACATTGACAAGGTCCTGCACCGGAACGGTCTTGTCTGCCCTAACTACGATGGTAGCTTCCGCGTCTTTAGTGATTTTGCTCTTGATGGCTTGCTGCAGTGTGGCAGGGCTGACCTGTGTGGTTTCCACGAAATAATTCCCGGCTTTGTTGATATATACCGTCAGTGTTTGTTTGGCCATGGTTTTGCTGTGGCTACTCGGGAGTAAAAGCTTGATGGCATTGGGAGCAACGAGCGTAGAGGTCAGCATAAAAAATATCAGCAGCAGGAAAACAAGGTCAGACATGGATGCCATGCTGAAAGTGGAGCTGATTTTATTTCTGGTTTGAATTGCCATTTCTTTACCGGTTTGATTTGATTTTAAGGGCTGTATAAAATACAGTAAGTAGCTATTTTACGGGCTCGTGAAGCAGATCCATGAATTCAGAAGTCCGAATCTCCAATAGGTTTACAACTTTCTGAACGCGGGCAACCAGTAAATTGTAAAGTATATAGGCGGTGATCCCCACGATAAGTCCGCCGACCGTCGTGATCATGGCTTGATAGATGCCTTTGGAGAGCAGCTCGATGTTGATGTTGTTTCCCGCCATGGACATATCGTAAAAGGCTCTGACCATCCCGATCACGGTACCGAGAAAACCCAGCATCGGCGCGGCTCCCGCGATGGTGGCAAGGCCTGCAAGATTCTTTTCAAGCTTCGAAACTTCCAGTTTGCCTACGTTTTCAATGGCAGCGTTGATGTCGTTGAGCGGCTTCCCGAGCCTGGAAATACCTTTGTCAATCATACGCCCGATGGGGGAGTTGCTGGTGGAACAAAGGTCCTTTGCAGAACTCAGCTTTCCGTCAAGGATGAAATTGCGGATATTGTTCATGAAGTTCTTGTCCTCCTTGGAAGCTTTGCTGATCACCAGGTAGCGCTCGATAAAAATATAGATTGCAATCACCGAAAGCAGACCCAGGACTGCCATAATCCAACCTCCTTTGATGAGTAAATTCATAATCGGCAGGCTGATTTCGTGTGCTCCCTGAGCCATCGGAAGTGTCTGTGCAGCCTCATTAATCTGAAGAATCATATTCGGTATCATAAGTTTATTAAGTTATTGACGTAAAATTATAAGGATAATAGACGTTCCAAATTTTCGCCCGGTTTTGTTTTAAACACGAGCCTGTTAGTTAAACTGAAAAGCATTGTTTTTATTATATGGTCAGGGAAGAAAATAGTACGACAAAATAAAGGGGGCTGTTGATAAGTTTAATCGTCAGTTTTTTTTAAAACGCAGCCTTTTCCGCAGATTTGGTTATTTTTGTTTTTTATCCTAAAACTTATTCTCTCAAAATGACAGGTTTCTTACTGATGGTAGTTGTGTTTATTGTAGGATATACGGCAATAGCACTGGAGCATCCGCTGAAAGTCGACAAAGCGGCATCTTCACTTTTACTGGGCGTTCTGATATGGACGATTTTTATTTTTGACGTTTCTGGAATTCTAAATCTGGGATTCAGCGAAGCATGGGCTCAATTTAAAAATAGCTCCTTATTAGCAGCGTTTAGAATACGCCATCCTGAAGCCGGTTTGTTGGAGCAGATGAGATACTTTGTTATTGATAACCAGATTGTTGAACATCTGGGAAATATTTCTGAAATTTTGTTTTTCCTGCTGGGGGCTATGACAATAGTCGAGACAATTGATCAGCATCAGGGATTCAAAATTATTACCGATAAGATCAATACCACCAGCAAAGTAAAGCTTTTGTGGATATTAAGTTTTCTCACTTTTTTCATGTCGGCTTTGCTGGACAACCTTACCACGACGATTGTGATGGTCGCTTTGCTCCGGAAACTGATTGAAGATAAGAAATCCAGATGGTTTTTTGCCAGTATGATCGTCATTGCTGCCAATGCCGGTGGCGCCTGGTCACCCATCGGAGATGTGACGACCATCATGCTTTGGATCGGAAAACAGGTTACCGCTGCAAATATCATGGCCATGGTTTTCGTGCCGAGTTTGTTTAACATGATCTTCCCGCTGGTGGTAGTTTCGATTTTCATGAAGGGAAACGTGAGAAGGCCGAAGGTTCGCATTACGGACCTTAAAAACAGTACTTCTATCGGCGAACAACGCTTGCTCCTGTTCACGGGTATCGGGGCCCTGCTGTTTGTCCCCGTTTTTAAAACTGTGACCCATCTTCCTCCTTATATGGGAATGTTGTTTGGCCTGGGCGTTCTGTGGGTTATCACCGAGCTCCTACATAAAAACAAGAGTCACGAAGATCGTAGAAAACTGACCATCATAGGGGTACTCAGGAGTGTGGATGTGCCGACCATTTTCTTTTTCCTGGGAATTCTCTCTGCCGTGGCGGCCCTGGAGTCTGCAGGACATCTGCACCTGATGTCCAACTTCCTGGATAAACACGTTCATAACATATATGGTATCAATACCGCCATAGGACTCCTTTCCTCCATTGTGGATAATGTCCCACTCACGGCAGGTGCCATGGGAATGTACCCTGTTATGACACAAGCTATGACCCAGGCCTCCATGCAACCTGAATACATGATTCATTTTGTCCAGGACGGGGCTTTCTGGGAATTGCTGGCCTACGCAGCCGGGACAGGTGGTAGTATCCTGATCATCGGCTCTGCTGCCGGTGTCGCAGCCATGGGATTGGAAAAAATCGATTTTATCTGGTATATGAAGAAAATAAGCTGGTTGGCACTCATCGGTTACTTCGGAGGGATCTTCATTTACTGGCTCCAGGAACTGTTATTATTTCACATGTAAGTCGTTCGATTTCAAACGGTTTATTGCGAATTCTTTCACGAAATTAAGAAAGTTGAAAAAAATAATTTGCTGGAATCTAACATTTTACCTCGTAATTTAGAAATTTTATAAATACCTTTAAACCCTCTAAATTTAAGGATGAAGGGAAGCAAACGTTTGTGGGTTATTATAAATTTGCGCCTTTATAGAATTTGCGAGTAAAATAATTAGACATGTTTGTTCTTATTTTAATGCTCATCGTTTTTATCCTCGGATACATTGCGATAGCCATGGAAGGGCCTTTGAAAGTTGATAAGGCGGCTTCTGCATTATTGCTTGGGGTGATGATGTGGGTGATTTACATTTACGGATTACCCGGCGTGCTGAACCTGGGATTCAGTCCTTCGTGGCAGGGCTTTTTAAAAAGCACCGAACTTGCTAAGTTCAAAAGCGAGTATCCTTCTGTCGGATTGGTCGGGCAAATGAAGTATTTTATTACCGACCATGAAGTGATCTCTCATCTGGGCGACCTTTCAGAGATTTTATTCTTCCTGCTGGGGGCCATGACCATCGTTGAAACGGTGGACCAGCATGAGGGTTTCCGCGTGATTACCGACAGGATAAAAACCACCAATAAGGTCAAACTATTGTGGATCCTCGGAATTATCACCTTCTTCCTCTCGGGTGTTCTCGACAACATGACGACTACCATCGTAATGATTGCCTTGCTGCGTAAGCTCATCAGCGATAAAAGCACCCGATGGTTTTTTGCCAGTATCATCGTGATTGCCGCCAACGCTGGCGGTGCCTTTACGCCCATCGGGGATGTCACTACCATCATGTTGTGGATCGGCGGTCAGATCACTGCACTGGATATCATGGGCATGGTGTTCCTGCCCAGTGTTATCAGCCTGTTGGTGCCTTTGATTTTGGTTTCGTTTTATGTCAAAGGCCATGTGGAAAAACCGAAGGTCTCGGATGAAGGAAGTTCTCATGACAGAAATGTCCGCATGTTGATGCTGATCATGGGGATCAGCGGTTTAATCTTTGTTCCGATCTTTAAAGAACTGACAGCTCTTCCGCCTTATATGGGAATGTTGTTCAGTTTAAGTGTGATCTGGATTACCACCGAGATCCTTCATAAGAAAGCACCCAAAGAACATCACAGGAAATTCACCGTTGTAGGCATTCTGAAAAGAGTGGATATTCCGACCATCCTGTTTTATTTAGGGATTCTTTCTGCCGTTGCCGCTTTGGAATCGGCAGGCCACCTTCAGATTATGGCTGGATACCTTGACAAGCATCTGCACAACATCTATCTGATCAACGGAACCATCGGTATCTTGTCATCCATTGTCGACAACGTGCCGCTGGTGGCTGCTACCATGGGGATGTATCCTACGTTGACTCATACCATGGTCATGGCTTCAGCAGAGCCTGCTTTCATGACCCATTTCATTCAAAACGGTGCTTTCTGGGAATTGCTGGCGTATGCAGCCGGTACCGGCGGAAGCATTCTCATCATTGGTTCAGCTGCCGGAGTGGTAGCCATGGCGCTGGAAAAAATCGATTTTATCTGGTACATGAAGAAAATCGGGTGGCTGGCTTTAGCCGGATATCTGGCCGGTATCGCAACTTACTGGCTGCAAAATGTTTTGGTTTTCCATCATTAGAAAAGTTATGATATATAAAAAGCGGGGTTGAAGACCCCGCTTTTTTTGTCAGGGGAGGAAAATATTTCCTGTGGATAAATCCTGACTCGCCCCTGTGTAAGAAGCCAGGCAGTTTACTTGTCCTACATTTCGCAGGACGCCCATGAAAGCAAAGATCATAGCTTCCTTAAAATCCACCAGCTCCCGATCCGGGATTATGAATTGCTGGGGGCTTGCTTCTTTTATGAGTTCTATTAAAAATTTGTTGTGGGCACCACCGCCTGTGATAAGCACCCGTTGGTTTTTTTTTACCCCAAAGGCCTGGGCGATCTGAACGGCAATGTGTTTTGCAGCGGTATACAACAAATCTTCAATTGCAGACTGCTCTTCTGCAAGTATTTTGATGAAGGAATCCCTGACGTATTCATTGCCCAGAGATTTTGGTATTGCTCTTCTGTAGTAAGCGTTCCCGTTCATTTCATCAAGCAGGCGGGGAATTGGCTTTCCTTTTCGGGCCATATTGCCGTTTTGATCATAGGATAGTCCCACTTTTTTGCTGAGATAATTCAGCAACTGGTTGGCGGGACAGACGTCAAAGGCAATTCTTATACCGCTGTCGCGGAAAGAGATGTTGGCAATTCCGCCCAGGTTCAGGCAATAGTCCATATCCCGGAACAGAATCTCATCTCCGATAGGGACGAGCGGAGCTCCTTGCCCTCCCAACAATACATTTTTGGTACGAAAGTCACAGATGGTTTTAGCACCTGATTCAGAAGCCAGGGCTTGTCCGTTCCCCAACTGAAAGGTATATCCTGCTTCAGGATTGTGAAAAATCGTATGACCGTGAGATGCGATCAGGTCTATGGAAAGATGATGCTTCTTCAGAAAATCAGAGCAAAGTTTTCCCAAATATTTTCCATAAAGGAGGTCATATTTTACAAGTTCCTGAGCTGCTTTAGAAGGCATTTCAGACAGTAAACGACGCCATTCCTCCGAATAAGATACGGTTTCGGCCTGAATAATCTGATAACTCCATGCCCTCTTGTTCTCGGTAAAACTGCACAGGGCCAGATCGACGCCATCCAGCGAACTCCCTGACATAACCCCCAATGCAGTATATTTTTTCATGATGTCTTAAAGGTATTGAATCAGCGTTTCCAGTTGCATGCCACGGGAGCCTTTTATCAGGATGGTATTCCCGGTAAGGTTTTGTTTTTGGAGGTATTTGGCTGCTTCTTTCGTGGTTTTAAAAGACAGATATTGTTGCTCTTTTTGTGTTTTAAAGAAATCTTCTCCCGCCAGGATCACCTGTTTAAAAGTTTTGTCTCCCAACAGATCGACAATCTTTTGGTGTTCTGATTCAGCATCCTTTCCCAGTTCAAACATATCGCCCAGAATGAGTATTTTATGATCAAAATCCTGTGATGCAAAAGTCTCAATGGCAAGCGACAGGCTGCCCGGATTGGCATTATAAGCATCCATGATCAGGGTGTTTTTCTCTGTCTTAATAATCTGCGATCGGTTGTTTTTGGGGACATACTCTTCCAGGGCCTTCCTGATACTGGTCTTGGAAATCCCGAAAAAACTGCCCACAGCAATCGCAGCCATGGCGTTGGGGAAATTATAATTTCCATACAGTTGGGTTTGAATCTCAGTGGCGTCATCAAATTGTTTCCAACTGATCTTCAAATAAGGTTTTGATCCTTCAATTTGCCCGTTGACATTGGCGTGATCGTGGCCATAGGTTATTCTTTTCAGCCCGTCCGATAATTTCATTAGCAGCGGATCGTCAAGATTTACGAAAATGCTACCTGAAGATTTTCTGATGCTTTCATACAATTCGGTTTTTGCTTTGATAACCCCTTCATAGCTTTTAAAACCTTCCAGGTGGGCTTTCCCGATATTGGTAATGATGCCATGAGTGGGTTTTGCCAGTTGGCACAGCGATCTGATCTCGCCTACATGATTTGCCCCCATCTCCACAACGGCAATTTCCGTATCCTGGTTGATTGTCAGAAGGGTAAGCGGTACACCGATATGATTGTTCAGGTTCCCCTGGGTGTAAACGATTTCTTTTTCAGTTTTCAGTACGCTGGAAATCAACTCTTTGGTTGTTGTTTTGCCGTTGGTTCCCGTGATGGCCAGGATGGGGATCTGGAAACGGTGCCTATGGTGAAGTGCCAGATTCTGTAAGGTCTCCAAGGTGCTTTCTACGTAAAAAAAGCGAGGATCATTTTCATCCACTACCCGTGGATCATCCACTACTGCCACAACGGCTCCTTTATCAAGTGCATCTTTGGCAAAACGGTTACCATTGAAAGTTTCGCCCGACAGGGCAAAGAAAATAGTGTCCTCAACAGCAGAGCGGCTGTCGGTACTGACTTTAGGATGTTGCTGAAAAAGGTGGTAAAGTGGTTCTATTTCTTTCATACTTATAAAAAAAGGACTGTTTCTCGGTGTATCGGAAACAGTCCTTAAAATTAACAAATATTTGCTAGTGCTATTTCTTGTCCTTCTTGTCCTTGTGTTTCTTGTTGGAGATCGGGTTCCCCACACGGGTCATGGCACAACGGAATCCCACGGTTGCCGAAGCGCTGTCTTCGTTCATATATCTGCGGGTCCCCGGACTTAAATAGTAAGGCGGGTCGGCCCATGAACCTCCCTTGATAACCCTTGACTTATCATTAATCAGGGTGGTAACGCCGTAATCATACATAATCTTGGTGCTGTTGCGCAGATCTGATTTGGATGGGTTGTTCCAGTTAGGCTGAATGGTAGACTGGTAATCCCCATCTTTGGCGTTGGCATCATTCCCGTGCTTGTTACTTCCCCGGTAAGGGTCAAAATCGTTTTCTTCCTGGAATGACAACGGACGATAAACATCCAGAACCCATTCACTTACATTTCCTGCCATGTTGTACAGGCCATAATCATTTGGCCAATAAGACATAACAGGTGCCGGGATGCTGGCCTTGTCATTGGTGCTTCCCGCGATGCCCATGTAGTTACCTCTTCCGATCTTGAAGTTAGCCATAAATTGTCCAAGGTCGTTTTTCTTGTCATTTCTGAGACTGGTTCCGTTCCAGGGATAGACCTTCCGACTCACGACACGGTTGCCCACAGTATTTCCAATAAGCCCTAAGGCTGCATATTCCCATTCGGCTTCAGTTGGGAGCCGGTACCGGGGCAACAAAATACCGGCACCAAATCCGACGGTCTGGCTTGTCGTGTCTCCGGTTTTTTTCTTGAAAAGTCCTCGTTTTTCATTGACAACCGGACTTTTATATTTTCCTTCCAGATAAGCTTGTGTGTGAAAGCTGTTACTGTCTTTTTGATGGGTATTGTAACTCAAATAACCTGCTTTTATCAACAAAAGTTCATTTACCCTGTCGGTCCTCCAGGATGCATAAGCGTTGGCCTGTACCCAGCTGACGCCCACGACCGGATAATTGTGGTATGCCGGATGGCGGAAATACGTTTCCACCAAAGGTTCATTGTAAGCCAGTTTATTACGCCATACATTGGTGTCGGGCAGCGCCTTCTTTACAACACCCGCGTAATCGGCTCCGTAAACTTTCTCCAACCAGTGGATGTACTCCAGATAATCAATGTTTCTGACCTCGGTCTGGTCCATGTAGAAACTGTTAACAGTAACCTGTCTGGGCTGGTTATCCCATTCGAAAAAAGGGCTTTCTTCGGTGGCTCCCATGGTAAAAGTTCCGCCTTCAATGAAAACCAAACCCGGTCCGGTGATTTGTGGTTTTGCAGGTGCCACCTGAAAATCCCCGAATTTGGGATCGTTATACGCCCAACCGGTGGTTTTGGAAACGTCTTTGCTCGTTTTGCGGCTACATGAGGTTGTTAAAGCAACAATACTTCCAAAAGCGAGAAGCGTTAAAAATGACTTTTTGACCTTGAGCATGGATTGTCTATTTAATTTTCTTGTGTATAACTGAATTCCGGCAATTTTATTGCCCGAAATAAAATCTTTTATCCATTAAAAATGAACTCCCTTCTTTTTGCAAGTATCTGGCAAATTTAAATTTTTGTCAACACGAATCAACCAGAAATGAGCAAAAATAATGAATCTTTCTAAATGCTCCCTCTTAACATTGTGACTCTAAATGTTTTTTTTGTGGATGATTCCTCTGGGTAAAATCTTGTTTAGCAAGGGTAAGACAATTTTAAAAAACGAGCCTTGTTTTTGCAAATAAATATTAATTTCGGGTCGCAACATGGTTTCATCCAATGGCGCTGAAAACAAGACAGATCAGAAAATAAACTGACAATTCATTCGTTTTTCAGGTTACGGATTCAATATTGTATCTTTGTTTTAAGAAAAATACATGCACATCAGGAAGTTTACATTTTTATTGGCAATGGTTTTCCTCCCGTGGATTGCATTCTCCGGTGGACTTCCTGGCAAGGTGGAAAACTCCGCGATGTCTTTAAAATCGGCATCCGGAAGTGATGGAACGAATTCCGGAACTTCCCCTGCCGTTACTGTAAAAAGCGTAAAAAGTATTAATCATTCTGTTCTGGCCACCGGTTCCTGGTTTAAAATCAGGATTTCGGAAAGTGGTATTTACAAGATTACGTATACCAATCTTCAGAAAATGGGATTTCCCCTGGACGGCAATTCAGCTGATATTGCGCTTTACGGCAATGGCGGTGGTATTTTGCCTGAAGTCAACAATGCGCCCAGACCCGCGGGCCTTACGGAAAATCCCATCTTCGTGGCCGACGGCGGTGATGGAAAAATGAATCCCGGCGATTATATTTTATTTTATGGTCAGGGACCGGTGGTGTGGAAGTACAACGCCTCGACAGGTCATTTCTGGCATCAGGATAATTATTACGATGATTATGCCTATTACTTCCTGACGCTTAAAACTACAACTGGAAAACGTATTCAGACCGCGACTGCGCCCTCCGGTACACCTGACCTGACGGTTAACACATTTACCGATGTTGCCTATCATGAACTGGATCAGGAAAATCTCGGCGGTACCGGCCGGATCTGGTATGGTGAAGTGTATGATTTTAACGCCAGTTACCAGTTTAAGTTTGATTTTCCCAACATCGTGGATACGGCAGAAGTATACGTGGATTGTGCTTTTGCTTCCAATTCGGCTTCTTCCAACAGTTTCTCCGTTTATGCCGACGGGAATCTTGAGAAGAAGGTGAACCTGCCTGTGACAGCACCCGGTGGATATGATGTGGGCAAAGCCGGTGAAACGACATTTGAGTTCATTCCGTCATCGTCTACCGTGACCATAAAAGCCGATTACAACAGGAGTGATGCCAATGCTGTGGGCTACCTGGATTATATCGATGTAAATGCCAAAAGAAATCTGGTTTTTTCCGGCGATCAGATGCCTTTTACCTGCGTAGAAAAAAGCGGCTCACTGGCACGCTATAATCTGACTTCCAGTGATTCCGTCACCGTGTGGGATATCACCAATCCTCTGGATGCACAGGCGGTAACGTTGTCCCACTCGGGAAGTAATTACAGCTTCGAAACGGCAGTGGCACCTCTGAAATCTTTCATTGCTTTCGATGATCAGGGATATCTAAGCCCGGAATTTGTTGGTACGGTGGGTAACCAGGACCTGCACGATGTACATAATATTGATTACCTGATCGTCAGTGCGCCTGAGTTTTTGGACCAGGCCAATCGCCTCGCCGCGTATCACGAGCAGAAAGACCATATGACGGTTTATGTGACCACACCGCAGAAGATATACAACGAGTTTTCATCCGGAGCCCAGGATATCACAGCCATCCGTGACTTTGTAAAACTTGTTTACGATCAGAGCGATCCCGGAAAGAAATTAAAATATCTGCTTTTGTTCGGTGATGCATCTTATGATTATAAGGATCGTGTAACGAACAATACCAATTTTGTTCCCTGTTGGGAGTCGTTAACTTCTTTGAATACCATCAATTCTATTGCTTCGGACGATTATTACGGTTATCTTGAAAATGGCGAAGGAACCGGTATAAATGACAGAGTGGATATCGGCATTGGCCGCTTTCCGGTAGACGATGTGACGGAAGCCACCGAAATGGTAGATAAAGTGATTGCTTACGACACGCCATCGGTGAAAAATATGGGCGCCTGGCGAAATCTAATCACTTTTGCCGCCGATGACGGTGATTACAACACACACCTGGATGATGCAGAAACACTGTCAAGGCTCGTTCAGGCCAACGATCCGGTTTACAACCAGGATAAACTGTACCTGGATGCTTTTCCGCAGATTTCCACACCGGGGGGACAGCTGGCACCCGCCATGAACGCTGCTATTGATCAAGATATTAATAAGGGGACGTTGATTTTTAATTATTCCGGTCACGGTGGCGAAGAAGGTCTGGGACAGGAGCGTTTCCTTACTTTTTCGGATATCAACTCATGGACCAATTACAATAAGTTGACGGTATTCATCACCGCTACCTGTGAGTTTACGAGGTTCGATAATCCCAAGCTGGTTTCCGCCGGCGAGCGTACATTTCTCAGCGATCAGGGAGGGGCCATCGCCTTGTTTACAACCACCAGGGCCACGTATGCCAGTTCTAATCTGGCATTGAATTCGGCCATCTACCAGCATAACCTGTTCGAAAAAATTGACGGGCAATATCCCCGTTTCGGGGATGTGATCCGTCGTTCCAAAGTACTGGGAGGCGATAACGACAAAAAGTTCGTGCTCATCGGTGATCCGGCGCTGAGGTTGGCATCCCCTGAATACAAGGCACAGACTACGAAAATAGACTCCAAAGCAGTAGTTGAAAATCAACCCGATACCTTGCAGGCATTGGCAACGGTGAGGATCCAGGGTGTAGTGGAAGATTCCCTGGGAAATATTTTAAGTCATTACAGCGGAACACTTTATCCGACGGTCTATGACAAAGCCTCCGTGGTTTCAACACTGGGAACAGATGCCGACAGCCCTGTTACCACATTTTCACTATGGAAAAATGTACTTTTTAACGGGCAGACAAGCATTACAAACGGTAAATTTGATTTCGCCTTCGTGGTTCCAAAAGATATCGCATACAATTACGGCACCGGAAGGATCAGCTATTATTTTACCAATGATACCACGGACGGACAGGGATACTCCCAAAACATTGTTGTGGGTGGATATGATGAAAATGCGGTTCAGGATACTACCGGGCCCGACATCAGGCTTTACCTCAATGACTCCACTTTTACTGCCGGAAATATTACCGATGCCAGTCCGGTTTTGTATGCGTTGATCAGCGATCCCAGCGGCATCAACACAACGGGTACCGGTATCGGTCACAATATTGTGGCCATGCTTGATAATAAATCCGACAAAAGCTATGATCTGAATAACTATTATGTGGCGGATAAAGGTGATTTTACAAAAGGAAGCCTGCGATTTCCTTTACATGGATTGTCAGCAGGGAAGCATACATTGAGTCTGAAAGTCTGGGACATCTACAATAATTCTTCTACAGCCACGATTGATTTTACGGTGGTTCCGGCTACGCAACTGGTGGTAAAGGATTTGAAAAATTATCCCAACCCGTTTACCACGGGAACAAATTTCATCTTTGATCATAATCAAGCCGGAAAGACATTAAATTTAGAAATTGATATTTATCAGATTGACGGACAGAAAGTAAAAACCATTAGAACACAGATTCAGCCCGCAGGATTCAGCTCGGGACCCATTTATTGGAATGGTGATACTGACCGCGGTGGTAAGATCAGTCGTGGAATTTATATCTACAGGGTCACAGTGACTTCTCCCGACGGGGAGAAAAAAACGGAACAATCAAAACTGGTGTATCTCCGTTAATGCCTGATTTATGAAAACAACCTATATTTGTTCATACTAATACTGATATTATTTCGTTAGGTTTGCATGAAGATATTTAATTAAACATTTATGAAATCGAAATTCCTCATTTTCTTTGCTCTTGTGTTTTTTAGCCTTGGATTGTCGGCTCAAACATATACTGATACCCGTGTTATTTCGACCGCAGTTCCATTCTTGATGGTTAGTCCTGATGCCCGTGCCGGCGGCATGGGAGACGGAGGGGTTGCTACTTCCCCGGATGTAAATTCAATGCATTGGAATTCTGCAAAATACGCCTTCATCAATGAACAAAACGGTTTTTCGATTTCTTATACGCCTTGGTTGAAATATTTGGTTAATGATATTAACCTCGCCTATGTTTCTTATTTTCATAAGTTGAATGATATTTCAACGATAGCTTTTTCGCTTCGCAATTTTTCATTGGGAAATGTTCAGTTTACGGATATATCGGGGAATATTGTAGGTAATTACAAACCTAATGAATTCGCCATTGACGGAGCCTATGCGCGTAAATTATCTGATAATTTGGCCATGGCGGTAGCAGGGCGTTTTATCTATTCCAATCTAACGGCAGGATTTGCACAGCCAGGTATTTCATATAAACCAGGTGTTTCTGCTGCTGTTGATGTGGGACTTTACTGGCAGAAGAATGTCAACTGGTTCCCATCCATGGATGCACAGTTTGCCTGGGGCGTTTTAATTTCTAATTTAGGCAGTAAGATGTCCTACGACCCGACCAATACACAAAAGGACTTTCTTCCAACCAACTTGCGCTTTGGCCCCCGGCTGACTTTGAATCTGGATGATTATAATAAGATTTCTTTTAGTCTGGATGTAAACAAGTTGCTGGTGCCGACGCCACCGATATATGCCACTGACAGCGTGGGATATCCCATCGTCAATGCCGATGGTTCTTATGTGATTGCCAAAGGCAGGAATCCCAATGTTTCACCGGTCGCCGGGATCATTCAGTCTTTCTATGATGCTCCGGGCGGTTTTAGTGAGGAAATGCAGGAGTTGAGTTTTGCTTTTGGTGTGGAATACTGGTACAACAATATTTTTGCGGTACGTGGCGGATATTTTTACGAAAACCCAAACAAGGGAAACCTTGAATATGCTACATTGGGTTTAGGATTGAGGTACAATGTGCTTGGGATTGATTTTTCGTATCTGATCCCGACTGTTTCGCAGCAAAATCCGTTGAAAAATACTTTGAGATTTACGCTGGTGTTTAATTTTGGTAACAAGAACACGAACCAGGGATTTTAATCATGTCTGATTTCAGGGTCGGTTTTGGCTTTGATGCCCACCCGCTGACAGGCGGACGAAAACTGATACTCGGCGGCGTAAATATTCCCTTCGAAAAAGGTCTGGACGGACACTCTGATGCCGACGTGCTCTTACATGCCGTGTGTGATGCCTTGTTAGGTGCGGCGGCGTTGGGCGACCTCGGCATTCATTTTCCCGATCATAAGGATGATTTTAAGGATCAGGAAAGCTCTTTTTTCCTGAAAGAAGTCTTTGAAATGGTGAAAAATTCCGGCTTTGAAATTGGCAACCTGGATTCGACGCTGGTACTACAGAGCCCTAAAATTCAACCCTATATTTCTGAGATACGGAAAAACATAGCAACCCTGTTGGAACTCGATGCAGATCGTGTATCCGTGAAAGCTACAACCACGGAACGAATGGGCTTCACCGGGAGAGGAGAAGGCGTGGCCGCCTATGCAACAGTGCTTATCCGCAAAATTCAGGAATAGGACGTTATTTTGCTTCTGTTTTCTGATCAAAACAGAAAAATATTCTGCTTTTTAACAATGATCTGTCTGAAAAAAATATCTCTTACCCGCAGATTTGAAATAAATCTTTTTTCCAAAGACTTTTTAACAAACCAGAATTTCCACGAAGGGTATTTTATCATTAGTTTTGCCATCGTGTCCTTTGCGGACAGGAGCTTTAACCCGTTTAAGACAACAAGAATTAAGTTATGAAAGCATTTAAAGCATACGATATCAGAGGCGTTTATGGCAAAGATCTGGATCCCGAAATCGTTTATAGAATCGGATATTTTTTACCGCAGGTGATCCCTGCGAAAGAGATCCTTGTCGGAAGGGACATCCGGTTGTCATCCGATGAAGTTTTTGACGCGCTTTCCCGGGGTATCACGGATGCCGGCGTCAACGTGGCTGATGCCGGGCTGACAACCACCCCCATGGTGTACTGGGGCACCGGAAAACACGATTATGATGCCTCCGTGATGATCACGGCATCCCACAACCCCAAAGAGCACAACGGACTTAAAATTTCAGCAAAGAATGTAATGCCGGTAGGTTACGATAACGGACTGAACCTGGTCGAGAAGCTGGTGGAATCGGACGAGCCGGTCGTTGTGAAGGAAAAAGGGCGGATTCGGAAGCTTGATCTGAAGCCCGAATACCTCAAATTTTTAAACACCTATAAACAGAACTATTCCATTTTAAATCTTACCATTGATTTTTCCAATGGCATGGCATCACTTTTTAAAGATGACCTTTTTGGGAATGTTTATCACAGGGTCAACGATGTTGCCGACGGAACTTTTCCGGGACATGAACCCAATCCGCTGGAACCGGAAAACCAGAAGCAGATCAAAAGAGCGGTGCTGGAAAATCACAGCGACCTGGGCATTATCTTCGATGGTGACGCCGACCGGGTGATGTTTATTGATGAAAAAGGTCAGTTCATTTCACCGGATCTGATCATTGCACTTTTGGCTCATTATTTCCTGAAAAACTCAAATAAAAAAGAGACGGTAGTTCACGATATCAGGACCTCCAAAGCAGTAGGAGAGTACCTCCGGAAATTCAATGCCGATGTAATGATATGGCGCGTGGGACGTGCCTATGGTGCTACCAAATTGAGGGAAGTGGACGGCATTTACGGAGGCGAGCTGGCAGGTCACTATTACTTCAGGGATTTTTATTACTCCGACAGCGGACTGATGGCTTCGCTTATCATGCTTGACATTGCGAAAGAGTTCAAAGCACAAGGACAAAGTGTTTCGGCACTCATTGAAAATATATCGCAGTATGCCAATACCGGCGAAGTCAACTTTCAGATCAGCCGGAAACAGGAAGCCATGGATGCTGTGGTACGTTATTTCAAAGACAGCGAAACCCCGACGGCTTATTTTGATTTTGACGGGTATCGTCTGGAATATGCCGATTGGTGGTTCAACATCAGGCCTTCCAATACGGAGCCTTACCTGCGCTTTCTGGCGGAAGCCAAATCCGAAAAATTATTAAAGGAAAAAACCGATTTAATATATAAATTGCTACAGCCTTTTTTGGCCTGAGCTTATGAAAAGAATTCTCGTTTTATTGCTTGTATTTGTGGTTGTTGGTGTCCGGGCGCAGGATACCTTGTCGGTGAATCATATCAACAAAAAAAGGATGACGGCGCTTGTCTTAACCGGGGCGGGACTTTACGCGGCCTCCATGTCACTGCTTTATGTGGCCTGGTACAAGGGCTATCCTCAAACGCGATTTCATTTTCAGGATGACGCCGGCGAATGGATGTTGCAGGATAAATTCGGCCACATGACAACGGCCTACCAAATAGGTAATTACGGGTACTGGGCCATGAAGTGGACGGGTATGAGTGAGAAAAAAGCCATCTGGTATGGCGGTACCACAGGACTGATCTACCTCACAACCATCGAATTCTTCGATGGCCTTTCGGCGCAATGGGGCGCATCACCCACCGATCTGGCTGCCAACACGGTAGGGTCGGCTCTTTTTATCAGCCAGCAACTGCTCTGGCATGAGCAACGCATCCGGGCTAAATTCTCCTATCATCCTACCTCTTTTGCACAATATAATCCTCCTTTGCTGGGAGATGACAACCTGCAGCGGATACTGAAAGATTACAACGGACACACGGCATGGTTTTCGATCAATATTTATTCGTTTTTAAACAATAAGGATTCGAAATTTCCACGATGGCTGGACGTTTCTGTCGGCTATGGTGCCAAGGGGATGACCGGTGCATACAACGATCCCTACACCTACGACGGGAAGCCCGTACCTACTTTTGAACGTGTTCCCAGGTTTTTTCTTTCCGCCGATGTGGACTGGACGCGGATCCGCACGCATTCGAAAGCCCTGCGGCTGTTCTTCCGGTTGATCAGCTTTATCAAAGTGCCGGCACCGGCGCTGGAATTCAATAAGGAAAATAAATTTGTGTTTCACCCGCTCTACTTTTAGCGAAAATTCCTGATGTTTATGACCCTATTTTGGGATTGGAACGGAACCTTGCTTGACGATGTAGATGTTTGTATCCGGTGTATCAACCACCTGCTGGAAACGCGGAAACTGCCTTTACTCACCAGGGAGAAATACCTTCAGATCTTTGATTTTCCGGTAAAGAACTATTACGAAAAAGCAGGTTTCAACTTTAGAAATGAATCTTTCGACGATGTGGCCGAAGAGTTTATGGAATGGTATTATGAATACCTTCCGAATGCCGATCTGTTTCCGGAAGCGGTCAATGTGCTGACCCGGTTCAAAAATCTGGGCTACCGGCAGGTGGTACTTTCGGCCATGGAACATGAAAGCCTGGTACAGACCTTGAATGATAAAGGCATCCTTCCGTTTTTTGATGAGGTGGCCGGCATCAGCGATATTTATGCCAACGGAAAGCTGGAAAGCGCACGGGCGCTGATCCGGAAAATGAACCTCAACGGTTCCGAAAACATGCTGATCGGTGATACGTTACATGATCTTGAAGTAGCAGAAGATCTGGGATTCCGCCACATTCTGGTGGCTGCGGGTCATCAGGCACCACAGCGGCTGCTGGCCAATACCAGCCATGTGGTAGGTCACCTTTCGGGCCTTTACAAATTGTTGTAAGCGGCCGATCCTATTTTGTTTGTTTTATCAGGGCACCACGTTTGAAGAGCTGTTTGTACAGCACTTTTCCGGTGGAATCATATGTGATCCAGGTGCCGTTTTGCGTGCCTTTCAGGTAGTTGCCTTCGATCTCGATGTGTCCGTCAATGCCATAGACTTTATATAGGCCTTCCAGCGTATCGTTTTTGTAATATCCGCGGATATAAACACTGTCATCGGGGAAGTATTTGACCCATTCACCGTCTTTCACCCCATTCTTGTAATGGGTAATTTCAGCCGGTTTCCCCGAAGAAGCGTAATAGACGATGGCCTTTCCGTTCTTTTTATCGTTCAGATAATCTTCTTTGGCGACCAGTTTCCCATCGACATCACTGAAAAAATTCCAGGTGCTGTCTTTCTTCCGGTTCACGAATTTTCCTTCTGCCATGGGCTTGCCGTTCAAATGGAATGTCTTTGTGTGCGCTACAGTTCCGTTATCCGAATACACCGAGATTGCGCTCACATGCCCGGTAGGAAAGTAATATCTGAACTCACCGTAAGGATGGTTGTCTTTGAACTGCCCTTTGTACCGGATGGCCCCGTTGCTGTAAGTTTTTTCCCAGTGTCCCTGTTTTCGTCCCTGTACATCTGTCTGATTGATCTGTTGCGCGAAGCAAAAGGATGCCGACAACACAAAGCTTAAAGTGAACAAGATTGCTTTTTTCATGGGAACGTCCGTTCTAAGGTGAATTGTTATAATTTTATACCTTCAAAAATACGAACATTTGAACGAATATTCTTCAAAATTATTGGAAGGAGCGGTGGAAGAATTATCCCGGTTGCCCGGGATCGGAAAGCGTACCGCGTTGCGGCTTGCATTGCATCTGCTTCGGGAAGATGCCGTGACCACGCACAAACTTTCGGAGGCACTGAACAAAATGCGTGACGAGATACAGTTTTGCAAACGCTGCAACAATATTTCCGACGGGGAGCTCTGTGATATCTGCGGCAACCCGAGGCGAGACGAAAATACGATCTGTATTGTGGCCGATACGCGTGACGTGCTGGCGGTGGAAAACACTTCGCAGTTTAACGGACTCTACCATGTGCTGGGCGGGATCATCAACCCGATGGAGGGTATCGGCCCCAATGATCTGAATATTTCCCATCTTTTGGAACGTCTGAAGTCCGAAACCATCAACGAGATCATTCTGGCACTTCCGCCTACGGTAGAAGGCGACACCACCGGGTATTATCTCTTCAAGATTCTAACTCCTTTTGATTTGAATATCACTGCCATCGCGAGAGGCGTGGCTGTCGGGAATGATTTGGAATACACCGATGAAGTCACCCTGGGCCGTTCCATTCTGAACAGACTGCCTTTTGAACAATCCAATAAAAGGTAAAAGAGCTGCTCCGGTTCCTGATTTTATATCCGCTTTAAGCCATTGAAGCGCGTTAAAGTATGTTAAAGTTGGAAACTTTGACAGCTTTTATCTATAATTTTGGTACGCTATATCGAAAACTACATAGAAAAATAAGTTCTTCAAACCCTTTTCTCCTTGTGAGAGTAAATATATCTTTTATGAAAAAAATTCTAATTGCTTTCATCGCATTTCTATTGGTTTTGCCCCTGGCGGGAAAAACAATGGAAAAATCGGCAAACGCTGAGACGGTACTCCGTCACACACTGAAAAACGGAATGCGGGTGGTGATCATCCGGAATCCGTTGGCCCCCGTAGTAACCACCGAGATGAATTATCTGGTGGGCTCCAATGAAGCGCCCGAAGGTTTTCCCGGTATGGCCCATGCCCAGGAACACATGATGTTTCGCGGCAGCCCGAACTTGTCCGCCGACCAGCTGGCAGACATTACCGCCGCCATGGGTGGCGATTTTGATGCCGACACGCGGCAGATGGTTACGCAGTATTATTTCACGGTTCCGGCAGAAGACCTGGACGTAGCCCTGCATATCGAAGCCATTCGCATGAAAGGCGTTTTGGATACACAGGCGCTGTGGAGCAAAGAACGCGGTGCCATCGAACAGGAAGTAGCCAGTGACATGTCTAATCCGCAGTACGTGTTCTATAAAAAACTCCTGGCACAAATGTTCAAAGGCACCCCATATGCTCACGATGCATTGGGCACCAGGCCTTCGTTTAACAAGACCACCGGAGCCATGCTTCAGAAATTCCATCAGGACTGGTATGCCCCGAATAATGCCATTCTGGTCATTGTTGGCAAAGTCGATCCACAGAAAACACTGGCTGAAGTGGAAAAACTTTACGGCGATATCCCGTCCAAAAAGCTGCCTGCCCGTCCTGCATTCAACCTGCAGCCTGTCAAGCAGGATACGCTGCATCTGACAACAGACCTGCCTTACGGCCTGGCCATCATATCCTATAGAATGCCGGGCACCAACAGTCCCGATTATGCGGCTTCCCAGGTGCTATCCGACGTTTTGTCCAACCACCGCGGGAAACTTTATTCGCTGGTGCCTGAAGGGAAAGCATTGTACACAGCATTCGAAACGAATGCCCTTCGTAAAGCCGGTTTAGGATTTAGTTTTGCCGTCTTCCCGAAAGGTGCTGACGCAAAAAAATTACTTTCCGAAGTTTCAGCCGTATTGGCATCCGAATTGAAAACCGGTGTCAACCCTGACCTGGTGGCTGCTGCCAAGCGCGATGAAATCTCATCCTTTGAATTCCAGAAGAATTCCGTATCTGGCCTGGCTTCCGTATGGTCCGAGGCATTGGCCGTGGAAGGACGCCAGTCGCCGTCGGAAGATCTGGATGCCATCAAGAAAGTAACAGCGGAAGACGTAAACCGGGTGGCAAGAAAATACCTGGATCCCAGTCATGCCATTTTTGTGATCCTTACACCGCAGTCCTCCGGGAAGCCGATTTCCCGCAAAGG
The DNA here is from genome assembly GCA_964456625.1 of uncultured Lentimicrobiaceae bacterium. Taxonomy (GTDB): domain Bacteria; phylum Bacteroidota; class Bacteroidia; order Bacteroidales; family F082; genus Sulfidibacterium. Next base: position 38,731 of record CAYWBO010000020.1, read on the forward strand.
TTTTGGCGGAAAAGAATCTTTTGCTCCCAAGAATCCCAAAGCCGTAAAGCTGCCGGATTGGGCTGAAAAAGCCATGGGTCGGCTGGTGGTACCCAAATCCATCGTAAATCCGGTGGTTTCCACCTTACCCAACGGCATCAAGTTGATCGTACAGCCCGAACATATCAGCAATACGGTGAGCGTTTATGGCAGGATCAAGAATGAATCGGATCTGGAAACTCCCAAAGGCCAGGAAGGTGTTAACGACATTCTGGATCAATTGTTTGAATACGGAACCAAAACTTTGAACCGGATCCAGTTCCAGAAAGCCCTCGACGACATCGGTGCCAATGAATCGGCCGGAACGGGCTTTTCGCTGAATGTGCTGTCTGAGCACTTCGACCGTGGTGTGCAGTTGCTGGCAGACAATGAATTGCATCCGGCACTGCCACAGCGTGCTTTTATGATCGTTCAGCACCAGACCGCGGCCTCAGTCGCCGGGCAGCTGCAAAGCCCCGATTATCTCTTCGGCCGTGCAGTTCATAAAGCTTTGTTGCCGGCGGGCGACCCGGCGTTACGTCATGCAACGCCAAAATCGGTGATGTCGGTAACGCTGAATGATGTCAACAGCTACTACAGCCATGTCTTCCGTCCGGATATGACAACCATCGTGGTGATCGGCAATATTAGCCCGGAAAAAGCCAAAATGGCTATTGAAAAGTATTTCGGCGGATGGAAAGCCATGGGTCCGAAACCCAATGTCGATCTTAAACCGGTACCGTTGAACAAAGCGGCAACCGTGAATGTGCCCGATGCAAGCCGGGTGCAGGATAGGGTTATCCTGGCAGAAAATCTGAAGATCACCCGCTCGAATCCTGATCGTTTTGCACTTGCTGTGGGTAACCACGTGCTGGGCGGCGCTTTCTATGCCACCCGCCTGTATCGTGATCTTCGTGAAAACGCGGGTTTGGTTTACTATGTTTCTTCGTCCTTTGACATTGGGAAACATCGTTCGGATTATTCGGTGAATTTTGCCTGTGATCCGCCGAACGTATCCAAAGCCAAAGCGATGGTTACGAAGGATCTGAAGCAGATGCAGGATGCCGAAGTCACGCCGAAAGAGCTGCGTCAGGCCAAATCGTTGCTGTTGCGTGAGATCACGCTTTCGGAATCCAGCATTAATGCCATTGCACGCGGGTTGCTGAGCCGCTCGCTGGAAGGCTTGCCGCTGGATGAACCTACTGTCGCCGCCAAACATTATGTGTCGATGTCGGCCAAACAGGTTAAAGACGCGTTTGCCAAATGGCTCAACACCGACAATCTGGTCGAGGTTTCGCAGGGACCCGAACCGAAATAATCAATAAAACTTTTCTGAAAGAAAGCCGCCTCAGTTTTTGGGGCGGCTTTTTTGTGGGCTTCAGTCTGCCTGTTGCCACTGTGGATAAAAAAACGTCGTCATTGCGATGATTTCGCCGAAGGCGAAGAAGAAGCAATCTCTGTAATCG
>CAYWBO010000021.1:0-2618 GCA_964456625.1 uncultured Lentimicrobiaceae bacterium
GAATCCATCGGAACAAATTTGTCAGGGACCGAAAGGAAACACTTGTATTGTCCCTGCCAAAAGATTAAATGCCCCCGCAAAGGACGGGGCTTACATTGCGCGCTCCTCAGGGGAGGGTCATACCTTTAAGAATTAAAATATTTTTAAAGAAATAACTTGTACATTAAAAAAAAGCCAGTATTTTTGCACTCCGAATTTGACAAGAGTTCATTAAAATATTGGTCCGGTAGTTCAGTTGGTTAGAATACATGCCTGTCACGCATGGGGTCGCGGGTTCGAGTCCCGTCCGGACCGCTCTTTAAAAGTAAAGCCTTGTAAACGATACGTTTGCAAGGCTTTTTCTTTTTCGGTAAACGGCATGAGTTGCGGATTTTGTCTGCACAATTAAAAATCCTGTTGCTGCTTTATGTCAACGATCAAAGCACCTGATTTCAGGAGTGAAACCGTCTTCAGATGCAGGTTCTTCGAATTTTTTATCAAAATCTTTTCCCGGTAAGGGCTTACGGAACCGTCAAAAACGACCTTTTTGAAGCGAATCGACTTCAGGATGTCCTGCAACGGGATCTTCCGGGAGCCGCGGTAGATGAGATAATCCACCTGAATTTTTTTGTCGAGACCGGGGAAATGGTCTTCTTTGGGGTCCAGGATATAAAGCGTGGTCGTTCCAAATTTTGCGAAGCCGTCTTCATAAAAGAGCTGCGGCGTGATTCCCGGTACGTCCAGGCTGGCGAAATGCTTTTTTAATCCGTTGGCAATCCGGAATGCTTCCGTGTGGTAATTCAGGATTTCGGGCGCTTTGAGCGCCGATGAATCGGCCAGCAGGGTATGCCGTTCTCCGTAAATAAAATCCAGTGCGGAATGGTACGGAATGGCGTAAACCACCAGTTCTTCCCGCGTCAGCAACCGGTATTTCCGGTACGTGTTCAATCTCAGCAGCAACAAACTCACGGCGAGGACGGGCAGCAACAACCGCGCCCTTCTCCGGAGGATCAGAAAATACAGGAGTATGATGATCAGATAAAGCAGGAACACCCGTGACCAGGGCAGAAACAGATCCTGCAGCTGGGCGTGGGGCAGGCGGGCCACAAAGTCCACGATCCGGTTCAACGATCCCAGGAAGGTGTTCAGCAAAAAGGCCAGCACATGCGAAACTTCAGGAATCCACGAGAACACCAGCAGCGCCATGCCGGTGCTCAGGATCAGGTAGGAAAGGGCGAAGACCAGCAGGTTGGTCAGCAGGAAGTAAACCGGAAACAGATGAAAATAGTGGACGGCGACGGGAAAGACCCCCAGCTCGGCAGAAAACGAAACCACCAGCGCCGCCCAGAGGATGTCGAAGACTTTGTATTTGAAATAGACGCTCCGGTAAAGGGGAAAGTAAAAGACCAGAATGCCCAGCACGGCGGCGTAGCTCAGCTGAAAGCCCACGTTGAAAATAAAAAGCGGATTGAAAACCAGCAACAGAAAGGCCGACGCCGCCAGCAGGTTGTAGTTGTCGTATTCGCGTTCCAGGGCGGCAGCCACGATAAAAAAACTGATCATCACCGAGGCCCGCAGCACCGAAGGCGCCAGGCCGGTGAGCAGGGCGTAGCACCAGATAAAAAACAGCAACAGCAGGTTTTTGATCCGTTTTCCGTGGCGGACCTTGTTGAGAAACGCCAGCAGGAAATTCAGCACCAGAAAAATGATGCCCACATGCATGCCCGAAACACATAAAATGTGCACCACACCCGCTGCCACGTAATGCTGATGTACTTCCGGTTCCAGCAGCTGATCATATCCCAGCAGGATGGCGGCAGCCACCTCAAATTCTTCTCCTTTGATGCCGTTTTGCCTCAGCGTCGCCAGCAGCTCGTTGCGCCAGGAGGCGAACGGCGCTTTCAAATTCAGCGGGCTTGAGTAGGCCAGCTTTTCCCATTGATGTGCTTTGACGAAAAGCATGGTTTGGATGCCCTGGTTTTTCAGGTAGTTGCTGTAGTCGAATTCATCGGGATTCAGCGCTTTGGAAGGCGTTTGGAATCTGCCTTCAAAAGTTACGTAGTCGCCCAGATGCAGTGCTTGTGAGGCGGAGTCCTTTTCGAAATAGGCCATTACTTTTAACGGCGGATCTCCGAATCTTTCCTTTCCGGTGAGCCGGAGGATCATTTTCACGGACTTTCGGGTGGTTTGGGGTTCCGTGAGGATTTCACCGCTTTGGAATTTGTCTGCGGGAAGTTCGTGATCCTGCGATCGCAGATGGAGGACCGTCAGCCCTGATCCGGCCAGAAAAATCGTTGCGTACATCGCCAGCCCGTTCACCCATCGATAACGATAGGACCTTAAAAACAAAGTAAAGGTCAGCGAAAGCAGGAGAAAACCCGTTGTGATTGTTAGCCAGAAAATAAGTGGCTGATGCGGGATAAAAGGAGTGTAGTAAGCGGCAAAGATCCCTGCAAGGAAAAAGAAAAGCATGCGCACGAAGGGCCGGTCCTGCCAGAACATGGTAATATAAGTTGTTGGTCACAACAAGTTTACAAAAAATATATGAGAAAAGGAAATTTTTTACGATCGGGAACAAGTCCACAAGAGTTATGATTCGTTTTTTAATCGTGATTCAATTTTCCTCCCCCTGCCACACA